>JAGCZI010000139.1 GCA_017960085.1 Bacteroidales bacterium | reverse complement strand
TAGTGCTTCCGGACGAATCGTTGCTGATGCCCCTGCTCAACTCTATACCGGAGCAAGTCAGCAAGATCAACGTGACGATGGGCTACGGCCTTTCGAACAGCGCGTTCGCGGCCCTGATGTCCTCCCTCGGCCCTCTGCAGTTGAACAAGAGAAGCCGTGGCGGACAGACTACTTTCTACCACAAGGACGTAACTGCGATACTGTCCCATCCCTTCGTGCTGAATGCCTGCGGCGACGTCGCCAAAGAGCTTCAGACACGCATCAACCTTAACAACCTGATCCAGGTGCCGGCCGCCCTTTTCGAGGAGACGCAGCAGGATCTTCTGAGTTCCATATTCAGGCCTGTAGACAGCGTGGGCGACGCGTTCGGCTGGCAGCTGCGCGTCATCGAACTGCTGGCAGGAAGCATATCAGATCTGGAGAAAGAGTTCGCCTACGGCTACTACAAGGCTGTAAGCCATATCCGGGACCTTCAGATACCATATCTCGACAAGCTCGAGACCTATTTCCATTTCCTGAGGCAGATGACAGCCCGGCTCAACGTGCCCTTCCGGGGCGAGCCGCTCCACGGCCTGCAGATAATGGGACCGCTCGAGACCAGGGCACTCGACTTCGACAACATCATCATCCTTTCGGTCAACGAGGGTACTTTCCCAGCAAAGAACCAGAGCGACTCATATATCCCTTACTCGCTGCGCAGAGGCTTCGGCCTTCCGACCTTCGAGCTGTTCGACAGCATTTCGGCTTACCACTTCTATCGCAGCATCTACCGGGCCCGCAAGGTGGTGCTTATGTATGACAGCCGCACCTTCGGGGTCCACAGCGGAGAGCCCAGCCGCTTCATAATGCAGCTCAAGCATCATTACACCCAGGTGCCCCTCGTCGAGAAAGTCTGCACCTACACCATCAACCCGGCTGAGCAGGGCACGGCGACGGTGGTAAAGGACGCAGAGGTGATGGAGCAACTCTTAAAGGTCTATGTCGAAGAGCGGCACAGCTTTTCCGCTTCCAGCCTCAACGATTATATGAACTGCCCGCTGAAGTTCTACTACACGAAGGTCAAGGGGATAAAGGAGAGCGACAAGGTGGACGAGGGATTCGAGTCAGGTCCTTTCGGAACGGCTTTCCACGGCATAATGGAGGCCCTTTATGAGCCTTACCGCAACGAGATAGTAAGCGCTGACATCATCAGCAGCCTGCTGGGCCGGACAGAGGAACTCGACAGACTCATAGCGGCGAAGCTCGACGAGGCATTCAAGTACAACGGTCTGCCTATAACCGGCCGCAGGCGCGTCACTTTCGAGATGCTCAGGAAGATAGTGCTCAAGACCCTCGAATATGACAAAAGTTATGCTCCATTCACATATCTGGACGGAGAACGCAAGATATACGCCGACCTGGACGTGGCAGGGGTGAAGGTGAACCTGATGGGTATCATCGACCGTCTGGACAGCAAGGGAGGCCAGGTGAGGATAGTCGACTACAAGACCGGCTCCATCAAGCTGCACGGCACAAGGGACAGCGACTCGGCTATAATTGACAAAATTTTCGACGTCAGCCTCGGCGGCAACCGGCCTTACTCATCTTTCCAGATGTATCTCTACGCCTACCTCATTGCCAGGTTCAGGACCGGAACCCTGTCGGCCGGTGGACTCGGCCCGAAACCGGCAGACGACACGGAAATCTGCGTCTACCAGATGAAACAGATTTTCGATACATCCCTGAGGTCTTTCAGCAGCAATGATGAAATGCTGAGGGCTTTCGAGGACAAGCTCAAGGCTCTTATAGGTGAAATACTCTCCGAAGGCGAGTTCGTAGCCCGCCCTGCCGGCCCCTCTGAATCAAAGTGTGACTATTGCCCCGTCAGGGTGCTTTGCAGTTATTGATATGGCGAAGATAGACATATACAAAGCTTCAGCGGGCAGCGGAAAGACCCACACCCTCACACAGAAGTACCTTCAGTATCTTCTGCAGTCGGACGATGCGGATGCTTACAGGCATATCCTCGCTGTTACCTTCACAAACAAGGCAACGGACGAGATGAAACAGCGCGTGCTGGACACTCTGTCCAAGGAAGCGCGCAAGGACAGTCCCGACGGCCGCAAGGCCCGCAGGGTGCTCATCAGCATCCTCCACGATTACTCCAATTTCTCAATAACAACCATCGACAAGTTCTTCCTCCAGATAATCCGGGCCTTTGCGCGTGAGATAGGGCAGAACGGCTCGTCCCGCGTCGAGCTGGACGAACAGGGCGTGATAGCGTCTGCGGTGGACTCGATGCTGGACTCTCTTGAAGAAGAACAGAATGCTCCTCTGCTGGACTGGATGGTGGCGTACGCCCTGGAATCTGTGGAAAAAGGCGGCTCGTACGATATAGCCTCAAGCCTGAAAGAGTTCAGCAAGCTGTTCCTTCAGGAAGATTTCAGGATAAAGAAAGGCCTGCCCGGAGTGTCCTTCGTCCAGGACAGGGAAACCATCGAAGAAGTCCGCAAACTGACTGCAGACAGGATGAAGGCCTTCCGCGAGAAGTATCCTCCCAGAAGCAGGAATGTAGACGATTACGCCAGAAGGGTCAACGAGACCGACAAGATAATAATGGATTCGGTCGGCATAATGGGCATCTCCAGCGATATCTACGCCCGTATGACGGAGATTCTGCGGGAGAAGAACCTCGTGATGCTTTCGGAGTCGAAGGAGACGATACGCAGGCTTATCGACGATTCCGACGCTCCTTTCATCTACGAGAAGGTCGGCAACCGCTACGACCATCTGATGCTCGACGAATTCCAGGATACTTCCCGGGTGGAATGGAGCAATTTCCTGCCACTCTATCGCGAAAGCCTCGCGAAAGGGAAGGACTGTATGATAGTCGGTGACATAAAGCAGAGCATATACCGTTTCAGGGGTTCAGACTGGGAGACCCTGAACTCCGGGCTCGCCAGGGACTTCGATCCTTCCCAGACACATTTCGACACCCTCAAGATCAACAGGCGCAGCGCACGCAACATAATAAGGTTCAACAATCTGCTCTATGTGAATATCAAGGAATGGCTTCCGGACGAGTTCGCCCAAAAGATTAATGACTTATACAAGGACGCGGAGCAGACAGAGTGGAAAGAGGCGGAAGGCTATGTGAAAGTACAGCTGGTGGACTATATGTCCAAGCCGGACTTCGTGGCTATGGCCCTGGACTGGATGATGCCTTCCATAAGGGAACTGCAGGCAAACGGCTTCCCGGCCGGCAGCATCACCGTCCTTGCGAGGGACAACAAGCAGGTGTCTGACATCGCCAAGAGGCTCATTGCCGAAGGCTACGCAGTCATTACGGACGAGTCGCTGCTAGTGTCCGGCTGTCCCCAGGTGCAGAAACTTGTCGCAGTGCTCAAATACCTCAGTTCCGGCACGGACGACATCTGCAACGAGCAGCTGAGGCAACTCGGCGTCGACCTCAGCAAGAATGTGGCGGTCGAAGGGGCATTGTACGACTTGTGCGAGAACATAATCAGGATATGGGTGGGTGATGTGGCAGCAGGCGACATCCCTTACATCAACGCTTTCCTCGACATAGTGACTGAATATACGTCGGTCTACGGCTCCGATGTGGCGGCGTTCGTGAGATGGTGGGAGGAGAGCGCCTCGAAGAACAGGTATATCTCCGTTCCCGAAGGGCAGGATGCCGTCAGGGTGATGACGTACCACAAGTCGAAAGGCCTTAGTCTGGAGGCTGTTGTGATACCTTTCTTCAATGAACCGTTCAATCCGAGGAAAACTTCTTTCCTGTGGACGACGCCCCCGCCCGAGGTCTGCAAGATAGGCCTTTTCCCCGTGAAGTGCGTCAAGGACCTTGACAAGACCTTCTTCAGCGAAGACTACCGCAAGGAGGGTTTCCTGAAGGCGGTGGATGCAATGAACGCCGCCTACGTGGCCACT
>JAGCZI010000019.1 GCA_017960085.1 Bacteroidales bacterium | reverse complement strand
CAGATCCGGCTTTGTCAACATAATCGGCAACCCCAACGTCGGCAAGTCCACCCTGATGAACGCCCTTGTGGGCGAGAAGCTGTCGATAGTGACCGCCAAGGCCCAGACGACCCGCCACCGCATTATGGGCATCGTCAACGGAGACGATTTCCAGATAGTATACAGCGACACCCCCGGCATCCTTAAGCCCGCATACAAGCTTCAGGAGAGTATGATGAACTTCGTCGACACGGCAATCGGCGACGCCGACGTGATCATCTACGTCACTGACGTCATCGAAAAGGCCGACAAGAACCGTGAATATGTCGAAAAGCTCAACCAGCTCGCCTGCCCGGTGATAATAGTCATCAACAAGATTGACAAGAGCAGCCAGGACGAGGTCAGCCGGTTGGCAGCAAAGTGGCACGAAGAAGTGCCCAAGGCCGAGATCTTCGCAGCCAGTGCGCTGGAGCGCTTCAACCTCGACTCCATTTTCGAGCGCATCAAGGAACTGCTGCCCGTCAGCCCTCCCTGGTACGACAAGGACGCATTCACCGACAAGAGCCTGCGCTTCTTCGCCGCCGAAATAATCCGCGAGAAGATACTCCTGAACTACTCGAAGGAGATTCCCTACTGCACGGAAGTGGTCATCGAAGAGTTCAAGGAAGGCCAGGAGCGATACGACATAAGGGCAGTCATCAATGTGATGCGCGAATCCCAGAAAGGCATAATCATCGGCAACAAGGGCGCCGCCCTCAAGAAAGTAGGATCGCAGGCCCGTGTCGATATGGAGGCAATTTTTGAAAAAAAGGTATTTTTGCAGATATTTGTCAAGGTCGAACGCAACTGGAGGGAAGACCGCCAGATGCTGCGCAGGTTCGGCTACATACAAGATTAACAGGCAATGAGTGAAGAGATTGACGACATAGTAGAAGGAGCTCAGGAAGAGTCGGTTGAGGAAACTCCACAGGAGGTCCTGGAAGATCAGCAGCCCGACGCAGAGCCGGCCAGGGAAGCCAGGGACAACAGCAAGACCAGCAAGTTCAATCGCGTGATCAATGCCGGGGAGAACAAATACAAACTCCCGGGAATGTACCGCGACTGGTTCCTCGACTATGCCTCATACGTTATGCTGGACCGCGCCGTGCCCTACATCGAGGACGGTCTCAAGCCGGTTCAGAGGCGCATCCTTCACGCATTGAAACTCAACGAGGACGGCCGCTACCACAAAGTTGCGGGTATAGTCGGCGACACGATGAAATTCCACCCGCACGGCGACGCCTCCATATATGACGCCCTCGTGGGAATACAGCAGAAAGAACTGCTCATCGACGGCCAGGGCAACTGGGGAAACATCCTCACGGGCGACAGCGCTGCCGCTATGCGTTATATCGAGGCCAAACTGAGCAAGTTCGCCCTCGAAGTGGTCTACAATCCCAAGATCACCGAGTGGGTGCCCACGTACGACCGTGCCAGCGTCGAGCCTGTCACTCTCCCGATCAAATTTCCCCTGCTTCTGTCCCAGGGCAGCAAGGGCATCGGCGTCGGCCTCAAGATCCTCATCCTTCCCCACAACTTCAACGAGCTGCTCGATGCCAGTATCGCCGCTCTCAAGGGGGAGGAATTCGACCTCTACCCCGACTTCCCCACAGGCGGCATCGCCGACTGCAGCAAGTATAACGGCGGCCTGAGAGGAGGCCGTGTGCGTGTCCGCGCGACCATCACCAAGCGCGACAAGAAGACCCTCGTCATTGAGGACATCCCTTTCGGCGAGACGATAGGCTCCGTGATCGCCTCGATCGCCGCGGCCAACGATTCCGGCAAGATCAAGATCAGAAAGATCGACGACTACAGCTCGTCCAAGGTTGAGATAGTGCTCCAGCTGGCCAACGACATATCTCCCGACAAGACCATCGACGCCCTCTACGCCTTCACCAAGTGTTCGGTCGTGCTCTCCCCCAACACCGTCGTCATCAAGGACGGCAAGCCGGAGTTTATGACCGTCAACGACATCCTGCGTTACGGTGCGATGCACACCCGCGACCTGTTCGAGAAAGAGCTCGGTGTCACGCTGTCAGAACTGGAAGAAGACTGGCACAGGATGAGCCTGGAGAAGATATTCTTCGAGGAGAAGGTCTACCGCGTGCTGGAAAACGACGCCCGCACCTGGGAGGAGCAGATCAAGGACGTCACCAACAAGATGCTCGAATACCAGCACCTCGTCCACAAGCCCATCACCAGTGAAGACATTCTTAAACTTGTGGAGAAACCGGTCCGCAAGATCTCCAAGTTCGACATAAAGGCGGCAGACGACCGCATCCGCGCCACCGAGGACCAGATCGCCAAGGTAAAATACAACCTTGAGCACCTCACACAATACACCATCGCCCACTTCCGCAACATCAAGAAGAAATACGGCGATGCGCACCCCCGCCTGACCCGCATCGAAGAGTTCGAGAACATCAACGTGCAGAAAGTTGTCGTGGCCAACGCCAAGCTCTTCGCCGATATGGAAGGCGGCTTCGTCGGCATCGACGAGAAGAAGATCGACAACGCGGCGTTCGTGTGCGAATGCTCTGACATAGACGATGTCATCGTCTTCCGCAAGAATGGCGACTATACCGTATCCCCGGTTAAAGACAAGGCCTTCTTCGGCAAGGACATCATCCACGTCGGGGTGTTCAAGAAGGGCGACGAGCGCACCATCTACAACGCAGTCTACCGCGACGGCAAGAACGGCATCTATTTCGCCAAACGCTTCGCCGTCACCGGAGTCACAAAGAACAAGACATACAACCTTACTCAAGGCAAACCCGACAGTTCCGTGACGTACTTCTCAGCCAACCCCAACGGAGAGGCCGAAGTCATCCGCATACAGTTCCGCAACCGTCCCAATCTCAAGAAGACAAGCGACACCTTCGACTTCGCCAATCTCGCCGTCAAAGGCCGCGGAAGCCGCGGAAACATACTGTCCCGCAATCCCATCGCCAGGATCCAGCTCCGCACCAAAGGCGTTTCGACCATCGGCGGCAAGGAGATATGGTTCGACAGCGACATCAGCCGCCTGAACGATGCCGGCCGCGGCCTGTATCTGGGCGAATTCCTGCCCGACGAGCACATCCTGTGCATACTCCGCAGCGGCCGCTACTATACCTCGTCGTTCGACCTGAGCAACCGCTACCAGGGCGAGCTTGAAAGGATATGCAAGCTCGACCCCGAAAAGACCTACTCTGTAGTATACTTTGACAAGCAGGCCGGATTCTTCTACGTGAAGCGCTTCAGCTTCGAGGTCAGCGACAACAACGAGCAGAGCTTCATATCCGAAGGCAGCGGCTCCCGTCTCATCGCCATCAGCGAGGATGTCTACCCTCGCCTTCAGGTCACCTTCAAGGGCAAGAACGCATCCCGCGGCGTGGAGATCATCGACGTCGCCAGTTTCATCGGCAAGAAGGGTCTCAAGGCAAAGGGCAAGCGCCTGAGCCAGTATGATGTCGACACTGTTGAATTCATCGAGCCCCTCCCCGTTCCCGAACTTGAGGTGGACGAAGCCATAGAGATTTATGACGACGAGGATCTGCCTCAGGACGGCGGCGCACAGCCACCCGTCACTCCTGATGACCCGGCAGCCGGAGCTCCCGACGATTCTGCACCCAGCAGTTTCAACGACGACGAACCAATCGAACTTTCTCTATTCTAAAGTGAACGTAGCCCTTACAGGATTTATGGGTTGTGGCAAGACAACCTACGGACGTGCCGCCGCGCAGCGGGCCGGCATACCTTTCTTCGACCTGGACGATGCAGTGCTGGAGGCCCACAACGAGGCTTT
>JAGCZI010000138.1 GCA_017960085.1 Bacteroidales bacterium | reverse complement strand
GCGCAGCATCCACCAGCAGCCGGATGCCGTGACCGGCGCAGAACGCAGCCATCGCAGCCTCATCCAGAGCTCCGGTGATATGCGTGCCGTGAAGACACTCGACCTGCTGCAGGTCGCTGCGAGTAGAGTACCAGTACGGCGACCCCGCCGCGTCGGCCACTCTGACCGCCAGCCTTCCTTCAGTCGTGCCGCCGAGTATCAGTATCATTTACGGAACAGATGTTTGAATTCGTGGGCGTAGAGACGGGACAGTCCCTCGCGGTTGTCAATGGCATCACCGACCACCAGAAGAGTGGTCAGGGTAAGATTGTTGTCCCTCACGATCTTCGCCAGGTCCTTCAGCTGGCCGCGGTAGATGCGCTCCTGAGGCCAGGTCAGTTTGTAGCAGGCAGCCACGGGCGTCTCGGGAGGATAGGCCTGCAGCAACTCCGCCTGCACCTCCTCGGCAATCGCAGCGCTCAGGTAGATGCACATCGTGCTCTGCGACTGAGCCAGCTTGTGGAGCTGCTCCTTCTCAGGCATCGGAGTGCGGCCTTCGCCGCGGGTCAGGATAATGGTCTGGACCTTCTCGGGGATGGTAAATTGCGAGCGCAGAGCCGCAGCAGCCGCCTGGAAGGCAGAAATGCCGGGAGTGATGTGGTAGCGCATACCGTAACGGTCGAAGAAAGCCATCTGCTCCTGGATGGCGCCGTAGATGCAAGGGTCGCCGGTGTGAAGACGCACCACAAGCTGACCGCGGTCGTAAAACTCCTTCATCAGGGCGAACTGCTCCTCAAGATCCATAGAGGCGGAACTGCGGACTGTGCAGCCCGGCTTGGCGTAGTGGGTCAGCTCAACGGGAACCAGGCTGCCCGCATAAAGGATCAGGTCGGCCTGTTCGAGGAAACGCTTGCCACGCACCGACACGAGCTCGGGGTCGCCCGGACCGGCACCGACAATCTCGATGTGGCCGGCCAGACAAGAACCAGCCTCCTGCGCGAGTGCGAACGTAAAGTCGCCGCCTTCAGTCAGCTTGCCCTTGCGCTTTTCTATCAGCAGAGGGCCGAAGCCAGCACTTTGCAGGGCGGCGGCCTCTGCCACCCCGGCGCTGCCAGTCGCCTCCAGAGCCTTCTCGGAAGGATTGGGCACATCTACTGCAGCCAGGGTCTCTGCGGAATATATCTCAGAATGAGCCTGAGGCCAGCGCTCCAGCAGGGCAGCCAGCAACGGCTCGTCTTTCTTCAGTTCTATGGTGCCGACGCTTGCGACGGACAGCGGCGAATAGCCGGCCTGACGTATCTGACCCTCTATGTACTCCGGGATTCCGGCCGGGTCGCACTGTCTGCGGCAGCCGAAGCCCAGATGCAGCACCGCCGGACGGAAAGTCAGCACCGCAAGATTCTTGGGAACGTCAGGCAGCAGACGCGGAGTGACTGCCACCAGCAGGGCGAAGCGGCTAAGGTCCACAGCGTCGAGGCTGTGGAAGATTTCCACGTGCTCCGGACGGGTCCTCTCGAGGAAAGCAGTGCCGGCATCCCTCACTTCCAGCAGCAGGGCGGTAGGACGTTTCTCTACAAAAGCGAAGACTGCGCGGTTCATCTGAGTATGGCCAGCCTCCGTCTGCCAGCCGAACTCCCTGCCGAGAGTGTCGAGGGCCCAGAGGCCTTCATTGTCGCTCTGGGTGGTGACTACCGCTTCGGCACCGATGGCCTGTGCGATGCTGCGGGCCAGGTCGTTGGCTCCACCCACGTGGCCGGACACCACAGGTATGGCGAACTTGCCGGTGCTGTCAACGCAGACGACTGCCGGGTCGCTGTATTTGTCCTTCAGCAGGGGAGCTATGCTGCGCACGCAAATGCCGACTGCTCCGATGAAAACCACTGCGTCGAGTCCGTCCCAGCGGTCTTTCAGGGCAGCGCGGCGGCATATCTCCACTTCTGCCTGCGAGCCCAGCGCTTCCTGCAGGGTTTGCGCAAGCGGCAGGGCCGATTCTGAAACTGATATTATGGCTATCTTCTTCATTCTGCTTTAAAGATGGTGATGGGGTTGAAATTGTCGATGGCAGCGCGCATCTGGCCGCTTATGCGACGGCCTACCGCAGCTACTGCTTCTCGGAACAGCGCCTGGCTTTCTTCGCTGACAGCATTGAATACTATCACTCCGCCGGGCAGCAGCACTTCGTCGATGCGGCGTACTATCTCCACCAGCTTGCCGCCGTGACCGCCGATGAACACAGCATCAGGCGCCGGAAGGGCACTGAGGTCAGCCTCCAGGAAGTCGCCGATGACGGCAGTTATGCCGGGAGCACCGAACTTTCGGGCGTTGTGCTCCATAAGCTCGCGGCCCTGCTCGCGGATCTCGAAAGCAGTCACCTTGAGGTGCGGGAACTGCAGCCTGGCTTCGATGGAAACCGAACCGGTGCAGAAGCCCACATCCCAGAACGAACTGCGGTGGGGCAGATCCAGCTGACTGAGGGTCAGCAGCCGCACAGGCATCTTGGTGATCATATTCACCCGGCCGTCGAGCAGCTCGAACTCCCTCTCGGGAATGCCGAAGGGGTGAGGACGCGCTTCTGTACGTTCCAGGACCAGGCAGTTCGGGAAGGCGAAGCTCCCAGCCGCGGCTTCGGGCAGAGTCAGGCTGCGAACCTGCTCTTCGGCACGGTTGCCGAGGCACTCCCCTACCGTCATACGGTAATTGTCGTAACCATATTCCAGCATTCGGGCAGCTATGGCCGCCGGAGTCTTCTGCCTGTCGGTAAGGGCCCCGATGAGCTTTTCGCCGCGGATAAGCGCCTCGTCGAAGGCGTCCCACGGACGGCCGGTCAGAGACACGGTGCGCATATCGGCGTAGGGCAGCAGCATCCTGTGGCAGAGCAGCTGCAGGGAATTGAAGGCCGGAAATACTGTCAGTTCAGCGTCCGGCAGCTCTCGGCGTATGGTATTGGCAAAACCGAAGAAGAGCGGGTCGCCGGAAGCGAACACCACAATCTCTTCGTGGCCTTTGTATTGTTCGAAAACAGCTTCCAGCGGCACTGTGATATCTATCCACCTGGCGCCTGCCGGGAGCAGGGGGGCTACTATTTCGTGATGGCGCCTGCCACCGGAAAAGACGCGGCCGCCGTCGATGGCCGCACGGACTTCCGGGGAGAACCAGGCCTCGCGGTCATCGGTCATACCGATCACTATGAAGCGTTGCCTAGACATCTCGGCCGGGTTTTAACTGGGCTGCATCGTTGAAACAGAGTATGGCGTTGACCAGCGTGGCGGCCAGGTTGCTGCCGCCCTTGCGGCCTTCCACTATGATCTTGGGAATCTGGCGGAAAGGCTTTACCATATGCTTGCTCTCTCGGACGTGGACGAAGCCGACCGGGGCGGCGATTATGCCTGCCGGGCGGGCGGCACCCCTGCGGATCAGTTCGCAAAGCTCCATAAGCGCGGTGGGCGCATTGCCGAAGGCATAGAGCGCGTCGGGGTGCTCCTCCACTGCCAGCCTTATGCCGGCCTGGGTGCGGGTGATGCCTTTCTCTGCGGCCAGAGCGGCGGTGCTGGGGTCGGACAGGTAGCATTTCACCTCAACGCCGAGGCGCTGCAGGGCCCCTTTGCGTATTCCCGAAGCAGCCATTGTCACGTCAGTCACTATGGTCTTGATGCGGCCTTCGGAGAAACCGGCATAGAGGGTTTCGACAGCGCCGTCATCGACTTTGAGGATGCGCTCCATCTCGAAGTCGGCGGTGGTATGGATGGCGTGCAGCAGGGCCCACTTGCGGCCGAGGGGGATGTCGGGCTGACGGAGCTCGCTCTCTATGGTGCGGAAGCTCTCGGTCATTATCTCCTGGCCTATGCCTTTGCTGTCATCGCCGGCCCTCTCGCGGTAGTAGCCGCGCGGGGTGATGATTTTCCCGTCAAGGATATATGACTGGGAGTTGCCGATGAGCACTACAGTGAACATATCCACCTGCTCGGGATCGAAAGCGCCGAGGGTGGTGACTGTCACCTGCTGGTCTTCGCGGCCCGCCTGGCGCACGTAGCCCACCGGAGTCGAGGGGCTGCGGTGCTGCAGGAATATCTCCTGAAGGCGGTAGAGCTGCCAGTAGCGGCCGGGGCTTCTGGGATTGTAGACGGCTGTGATGAAATCCGCCACCGCAGCAGCGCGGATGCGGCGTTCTATTGTCTGCCAGGGAGTCATCAGGTCCGAAAGCGTTATGATGCACAGGTCTTGGCCTATC
>JAGCZI010000002.1 GCA_017960085.1 Bacteroidales bacterium | reverse complement strand
ATAATGGCGGATGCGAGTTGCGGGTCGCCTGCGAAATTGCCGGGCCACAGCGGACGGTCGATGCCTCCTTCGAGGGTGGCCTTCCACGGCCATACCTTCAGCAGCGAGCCGCACATAAGGCCGCAGAGCATACTGAGGGTGGCATTGTAGTATTTCTTGAGCAGCCACGACAGAAAGTGCGAGAAGCATATCAGGCCTGCTACCGCGCCGAGGGCGAAGACCAGAAGGATGCCGATATCAAGGTTGCCGACGGCGTCAAGCATATAGGAGTATTTGCCCAGAAGGAGCAGGATGAAGCTGCCGGAGATGCCGGGGAGGATCATAGTGCAGAAGGTGATGGCGCCGCACAGGAAGATGAACAGCATAGTGTCGGGAGTAGTGGCGGGGGTGGCGATGCAGATGAACACGCCGAAGGCCGCTCCGACGATGAAGCTGAGCACATTCTTGATGCTGAACTTGCCGAGGTCCTTCATAATGAAGACCGTGGACACGAGTATCAGGCCGAAGAAGAATGACCATACCTGGACGGGGTGGGTCTCAAGCAGATACTGCATTATTTTCGCAAGCGAGAAGATGCTTATCACAACGCCTGCGAAGACCGCGAGGAGGAAATTGCCGTTGATGGTTTTCCAGAATTCCTTGAATTTTCCGGTGAAAAACAGTTTGATGGCTTCGCCATTGATGGATTTCAAAGAGTCCACGAGCTCCTGGTAGATTCCCGTCATAAAGGCCAGGGTGCCGCCTGAGACGCCCGGAATGACATTTGCCGCTCCCATAGCTACGCCTTTGAGGGCAAGGACCAGATATGATATAAAATTTCTCATACGGCAAAGATATTTGTTTTATTGTGTTTTTTTGCAATCTTTGCGACGCAGAATACAAACACTATACTTTATTATACCCTACCCATCATAACGCTGCCTAATGAAAGACTCAAATTTCATCATCAGTCTGGACCATATCTCTAAATGGTTCGGAGACAAACAAGTTCTGAATGATGTCAATTTGCACGTTAAGAAAGGTGAATTCATCACCATTCTCGGTCCGTCCGGTTGTGGAAAGACCACACTTCTAAGAATTCTAGCAGGTTTCGTAACCCCGGACGAAGGTACGGTAGAGATAGGCGGAGAGCAGATGAACTCGATCCCGCCTTACAAACGCCCAGTCAACACGGTTTTCCAGCGCTATGCGCTGTTCCCCCACCTGAATGTCTACGACAATGTCGCTTTCGGTCTCAAGCTCAACAAAGTTCCCGAGGCTGAGATAGAACAGCGTGTGCGCAAGGCCCTCAAGATGGTCAATATGACCGACTATGAGTGGCGCGACGTTGAGTCGCTCTCAGGCGGCCAGCAGCAGCGTGTGGCCATCGCCCGCGCCCTTATCAATTCTCCGGAGGTGCTGCTGCTCGACGAGCCGCTGAGCGCCCTTGACCACAAGATGCGCAAGGATATGCAGATAGAACTCAAGGAGATCCACGAGAAGCTCGGCGTTACATTCCTCTACGTGACCCACGACCAGGAAGAAGCATTGACCCTCAGCGACACCATAGTCGTGATGAACGACGGCGTGATACAGCAGGCCGGAAGCCCCATCGACATTTACAATGAGCCTGTCAACGCTTTCGTAGCTGACTTCATCGGCGAGAGCAACATCCTCAACGGCACGATGATATGCGACCGCAAGGTCAACTTCCTCGGCCACGACTTCGACTGCGTGGACGAAGGCTTCGGCGAGAACAACCCCGTGGATGTGGTCATCCGTCCGGAAGACATCTACCTGATGGAGGCCCCCAATAAGGCGGGCCAGTTCGAGGGTACGGTGCAGTCCTGCGTCTTCCAGGGCATCCACTACGAGATAACTGTCATCACCGACGAAGGCTACGAAATCGTGATCCAGGACTACAATCCTTTCGAAGCCGGCCTGAAGGTGGCGATGATCATCAAGCCCCAGGACATCCAGGTGATGAAGAAAGAGCGCGTATGCAACACCTTCGAAGGCAAGCTCGTCGATGAGACCCACGTCGAGATGCTGGGCATCGAGTTCGAGTGCCTGCCTCAGGAACTCTGGCAGGGCGAGAAGATCGATGTGCTCGTCGACGTCGATTTCGACAAGGTCGACCTGCTCGACGACATCGACAACGCAGAGCTGGTGGGCGACGTTCGCTTCATCCTCTACAAGGGCAACCACTATTTCCTCACGGTAATGACTGAGGACCGCGACAATGTCTATGTGGCCACCAACGATGTGTGGGACGAGAGAGACCTCGTCGGCATCAAGATACTTCCCGAAGACATCCGCGTCCGCAAAGCTGAGAAATAGAGATGGGAAAGATCAAACAGTTTTTCGGCCGTCGCAGCAGCTGGAGCATCCCTTACCTGATCTTTATGCTGTTCTTCATAGTGCTTCCTCTGGTGCTGGTGGTGCTCTATGCCTTCCGTGACCCTTCAGGCAGCTTTACGTTCGAGAACGTGCGTACCTTCATCAACGAGAGGGAGTCTGTCAACACCCTGCTGTATTCCATCGGAATAGCCCTCATCACTACGATCATCTGCATCCTGCTGGGCTATCCGGCAGCCTACATACTCAGCAACTCGAAGTTCCGCAGCGCTTCTGTGATGGTGGCGCTGTTCCTCATACCGATGTTCATCAACGTGCTTATGCGCACCCTTGCCACCGTGGCCCTCTTCGGCTTTATGAAAGTGCCTCTGGGGCAGGCAACGCTGATCTTCGGTATGGTCTACAACTATCTTCCGTTTATGATCCTGCCCATCTACACCGTGCTCCAGAAGATCGACAAGAGCTACAGGGAGGCTGCGCAGGACCTCGGCGCCGACAATGTCAAGGTCTTCACCAAGGTGACGCTTCCGCTGTCGATGCCCGGAGTTGTCAGCGGCATTATGATGGTGTTTATGCCCACTATATCCACCTTCGCCATCGCGGAGCTGCTGACGATGAACAACATCAAGCTTTTCGGTACCATCATTCAGGAGAACATCAACAACGGTATGTGGAACTACGGTGCGCTGCTGTCGCTGATTATGCTCATCCTGATCGTGGTGACCAACCTGTTCAATGACGACAAAGAAGAGGCTTCGGCCGCGGGAGGACTGATATAATGAAGAACTTCCTCGCCAAAGCTTACGTCTGGATACTGCTCGTGCTGCTGTACGCGCCGATGATCGTCATCGCCGTCTTCTCTTTCACCGAGGCCAAGGTGCTCGGCAACTGGACCGGCTTTTCTACCGGCCTGTACCGCTCGCTTTTCACCAGCGGCCAGCACGAGGCTCTGATGGCGGCTGTGCTCAACACCCTCATCATCGGTATTGTGGCTGCCATCGTGTCGACTGCCCTCGGCACCGTTTCGGCCATCGGTATCTACAACCTGCGCAACAAGCGCTTCAAATCGGCGATGAACACAATGAACAACATCCCCATCCTGAACGCCGACATCATCACCGGCGTGTCGTTGTTCCTGCTGTTCGTCAGTCTCGGCGTCACCCAGGGCTATGTGACCCTGACCATCTGCCACATCACCTTCTGCACCCCGTATGTTGTGCTCAGCGTGATGCCGCGCCTCAAACAGATGAACCCCAACACCTTCGAGGCTGCCCTCGACCTTGGCGCCACGCCGTCGCAGGCCCTTCGCAAGGTGATCCTGCCGCAGATCCGCAGCGGTATGGTGAGCGGCTTCTTTTTGTCGTTCATCCTTTCTATCGATGATTTCGAAGTCAGTGTCTTCAACGTCGGCACCAACGGCCTGCAGACACTCTCGACATATATCTATGCAGATTCACGAAAAGGTGGCCTTACCCCTGAGCTGCGCCCGATGATCACCATCGTGTTCATCGCTGTGCTCGCTGTCCTGATAGTTATGAATCTGCGTGCTAAACCATCTAATCAATCTAATTCCCAGAAATGAAAAAACTCTTGAGCATTGCACTCTGCTTCGTGTGTGCAGTGGCGCTTTGCGCTTGTTCCGGCGGTCAGTCTGCCGACAGGGCGCATCAGCTGAAAATTTACAACTGGTCTGATTACATCGACGAAGACCTCCTCGACGAGTTCGTGGATTGGTATTACGAACAGACCGGGGAGAAAGTGGAGATTATCTATCAGGTTTTCGACATCAATGAAGTGATGCTCGCAAAGATAGAAAGGGGACAGGCCGACTACGACCTTGTATGTCCGTCGGACTACATCATAGAAAGGATGATCAACCACGGTCTGGCCCTGCCGCTCGACCGCAACTACGGCTCGACTCCGGACTATACCAAGAACGTGGCTCCCTTCGCCGTCGAGGAGTTCAACGCTATGAACACCCCCGGCAAGAATGCCAACGACTATTCTGTGCCTTATATGTGGGGAACAGTGGGCTTTATGTATAATGAAAAGTACGTGGACCGCTCTGAGGTTTCGACCTGGGGCGCAATCCTGAACCCGAAGTTCGAACAGAAGCTCTTTATGAAGGACGCTTTCCGCGACGTCTACAGCCCGCTGCTGATATATCTCAACAGCGAGGGTATCGCCAACGGCACCGTGGACGCCAAGAAACTGATGTATGATGTCAGCGACGAGTCCATCGCCAAGGT
>JAGCZI010000137.1 GCA_017960085.1 Bacteroidales bacterium | reverse complement strand
TCGGGCCGAAGTGGCCGAGCAGGATGGCGATGATGAGAGTGCCGCCTGCAAGTCCGAGACGTATCGGCTGGGGGATGCCCGGGAAATGGATGGGGATGCTGCCGAAAATCACTCCGAGGGCTATGCCGGCGAAAATAGGGGCGAGATTGGGATGAGTCAGGTTCTCTTTCTTGTTGCCGACCAGTCCCACGATGCTCTTGATGTCCGACTCGGTGCCCACCACCATCAGTCCGTCACCCATCTGCAGGATAAGGTTGGGCTGGGCCACGAGCTCGATGCCGGCGCGGATCACGCGGGTGATGGTAACACCATAGGTCTCACGGATGTGCATACTGCCCAGAGTCTTGCCGGTGAGGGACGATTTGGTGACGGTCAGGCGCCTGGTCACCAGGTTCTTGTCGAGTTTGTCCCAGTCGCTCTGGTGCATAGGTATTTCCTCACCGAAGATGATGCGGACCATATCCACATAATGGTTCGAAGTAACGATCAGCAGCTTGTCACCTTTCTCGAGGACCGTGTCGGAGTTCGGCACCGACACCTCTCCGTTCCTCATAATCCTTGAGATGATGAACTGCGCACCCTGGCTGTGGGCGATATCCCTTATGCTCCTGCCGAAGATGGCGGGATTCTCCACCTCGCAGTGCATACGGCGGGCGGCCTCGGAAGCAGTGTCGTCATCGCTCTCCAGATCCTTTTTCTCTTTGTCCAGATCGATCTTGAAACAGCCCTTGTAGGCTATCAGCAGGCCGATTACGGCAAGCACGCCGAGGGGATATGAGATGGCATACGAAGATGCGAGGGTCGACACGGTGAGGGATATCTCGTCCGCAGGATAGCTCTGGGCGGCCATCACGTCCTGCGCAGTCTGCTGGGCGGCACCGAGGCCGGGAGTGTTGGTGACGGCTCCAGACATCACGCCGACCATATCGGCAAGGCTCTCTCCGGTGATGAAATGGATGGCCAGAGTCACTCCCACCGTCATCAGCACCATCAGCGCGGCCAACGCGTTCATACTCAGTCCTCCCTTCTTGAAGGAATGGACGAAGCCGGGGCCTACCTGGAGGCCGATTGCGAACACGAAGAGGATGAGGCCGAAATCCTTGACGAAGGACAGGGCCGTAGGGTCAGCCTGGGCGCCGAAGTGGCTGAGGATGATGCCCACGAACAGAATCCAGGTGGAGCCGATGCTGATGCCTTTGATCTTGATCCTGCCGAGAAGAAGCCCGACAGCGATGGTAACTGCGAATATGACGATTGTCAGACCCATTTAGTTCTTGAAAAACCGCCGCAAAGAAAGCAATTATTTCCTAAATCTGAAAGTGATGTCCTCAAAACTGCCGTCTGCAGCCTTGCGGTACATACGCTGGTTGGTGGTTGGACTGTTCAGGGGGCCGAGATGGGCCAGATACGGCCCGAGCTTGATGTAGTCGAATTTGCTGCGGTCAAACCAGCCGGGAAGGCGGATGCGGCCGCTGTACCATCCCACCTTGAAGGAGGGGTATGCCGTGTGCACATAGTCAGCAAGCTGCATCAGGCGCTCCAGGTCGGAGTCGCCGCCCATAAAGGCCACGCAAGTGATGTTGTCGCGGACCTCCGCAACAAGAGTGTCAATGGCCGCCTCGTCGAGCTCCTCGCCGATATCCTCCCAGAGGTAGGGACTGTGGCAGCCGGGACAGTGGTTGGGACAGTTGGAAATATTAATCGAAAGCGTGGTTTCGTCTGGAATCTCCAGAAAAACCACGCTTGTGTTCACGTATTTCAACATTACTTGACTACTATTTCCTTCTTCGGCGCATAGTAGAACCTGCGGGCAGCCTCTGCCTGACGGGCAGCCGAGAAGTTGCTTACGCGTTTGAGATAACCGATGATGCGGGTCATATAGTCCACGTTCTTGCTTCCGCAGACAGGGCACTCGTGCAGATAGCGCTTGTCGATGTGTCCGCAGTCGTTGCAGATCGTGTTGGGAATGTTGAATGTGAAATAGTTGCAGCCTTCGTGGGCGGCCACCTTGAGCAACTGGAGATACTGCTCCTTAGAGAGGTGCTCCTCGAGGTTCATATGCAGGGCCGAACCGCCGGTGAGGTGCTCGATGTAAGGGGTGCCGTGCAGTTTGAACTTGTCGATGATGTTCAGGGAGTCGTCCTCAACCACATAGAAGTATGAGTTGTAGCAGTCGCGGGGCACGAAATAGCCGTCCTCGCGGTCCCACTTGGCGTGCTTGACACCCACGTTCTCGGCGGGGATCATCTCGCAGTTGAACATAAGGTCCTTGGTGCGGTACTGCTTGTTGAACTTCTCTATGACACCGAGAATGCCCTGCACGAAGTGTTTGTACTCCTCGTTCGGGGTGATCTTGATGCCGAGGAACTCAGCAGCCTCGACGATGCCGTTGACACCGATGGTGAGGTACTGGCGGCTCATATTGATGTAGCCGGCGTCGAAGAGCGGGAGCATACCCTTGCTCTTGAGGTCGCGCAGGTTGGCGTCGTATGCGGTCTGGACCTTGTGGCAGATGTCGGTGATCTCACCGAGGTACTGCAGGTAGTCCAGGTTGTTGTTGACTGCATACTGGACTGTGCGGTTGATGTTGATGGTGAGCACGCTCTTGGAGCCTGTGCTCACTCCGCCGGCACCGAGGGTGTAAGAGAAGCCGTTGTCCTGGATCTCATTGCGCAGACGGCAGCAAGAGCTCAGGGAGTCGGCGTTGTCGCTCATATATGTGAAGAAGGAGTGACCTTCTGAATACATCTGGGCTGTGAACTCGCCGTATTCCTTGTCTTTGCATTCGTCGTTCTCAGTGAGCAGGGCCATAGTCTCCACCGGGAAGGTGAGCATAGTCTTCAGGCGCTCCTGGTTGAACCATTTCATAAAGCGCTTCTGCAGCCAGTTGAGGCCGTCCCAGTCGGGCTTGGTGCCGTCGGGGAAGTAGAAGTTGTCGAAAAGGCTCTGGAAGTAATATTTGTCGTAATATGATATGTTCCAGAAAACAGCCTGGTAGTTGCGGGCACCTGTAGGCTGGTTGATTGAGTAGACCACCTGCTCGAAGCAGTCGGTGATCATCTTGTCGATGGTGCGCTGTTTGGTGGACAGGTCGACGATCTTGTCGGGGGTCTTCCAGTAGTCCTTGCCGTATTCCTTCTCGATGAAGTAGTTCATATACATCAGGAATTCGGGAGTTGCGCACGCGCCGCTGAGCATCGAGCTGACCATAAACACCATATTGATGAAGCCGCCGCAGAAGCTCTTGAGGTTGGTCGGGGCGGTAGAGTTGCCGCCGATGGAGGCCGTGCCGCCGATGAGCCAGGGGTACATCGTGATGGATGCGCAGTAGTTGGCGAGGCTGGTCTCGTCGTTCTTGTAGATGAAGTGCTTGCTCAGCAGTTCGAGGTATTTGTCGGCCAGTTCCTTGCCGTACATCTTTTTGATGCGGTCGGTCAGAAGGCGGCGGTTGAGGCGGATAAAGTTGCTCTTGGGAAGCTCGCCGATGAGGGTAGCGATGTTCTTGTGCTCAACATTGGCGTTGGCGTCGAACTTCGAGCCTGTAGCAGCGTTGGATGCCTCGCAGTAATCGGCGAGGAACTGCATCTTGCTGGTCAGGTCGCGGTCTTCCTGGTGGCTCTGGCGATAGAGGATGAAAGACTTCGCCACTTTGTAATAGCCTTCCTTCATCAGGCTTTCTTCGACCTGGTTCTGGATGTCTTCGACTTTGACGCCCTCGTACATATCGAGGTGGGCCAGAATCTTGCTCAGGACTCCCAGGTCTATGGGTTCCTGGACTGAATCGAACGCCTTGATAATGGCGTTCATTATTTTGTCAAGGGAGAACTTTTCTAATTTACCGTCGCGTTTTGTAATTGAGAACTGGTTTGAGGTTTCCATAACGACTTTTTGAAGTATCTATAGTTTCTTTTCGCTTAAGTGGATTTTCATTGCAAGTTAATACTTTCACGGCACTCCGTCCTCCCGCTCATTTTTTACTTTTCAACAATTAATAAACAACGCCCCGCAGGCAACATCTGGCGGGGTTTTGTTGATTTCTCTGTTGATTAATATTTGCGGAAAGAAACGCAGACGTTGTGGCCGCCGAAGCCGAGGGAATTGGAGAGTGCGAAGTCCAGGTTGCGGGTCAATGCCTTGATGGGCGTATAGTCCAGATCACACTCTGCATCAGGCTCTTCGAGGCCTGCTGTGGGCGGAACTACGCCGCTGCGAAGGGCCATCACCGACACTATAGCTTCGGCCGCCCCGGTGGCTCCGAACATATGCCCTGTCATTGACTTTGAAGAGCTTATCGATGCCTTGCGGGCCTGCTCTTCTCCCAGCGCAATCTTGAGGGCCGCGGTCTCCGCTATGTCGTTGCGGTGGGTGCCTGTGCCGTGGGCATTCACATATAGGTTTTCACCCGCTTCGAATCCGCCTTCTTCGAGGGCCAGCTTCATTGCGCGGGCTGCCGGCAGGGCGTCCGGCCTCGGTGCGGTGAAATGATATGCGTCGCAGGTGCAGCCGTAGCCGACCACCTCGGCAAGGATGGTTGCGCCTCTGGCCTTTGCGTGCTCCAGTTCCTCCATCACGAGCATAGCCGCTCCCTCTGCCATCACGAATCCGCTGCGACGGCGGTCGAACGGCAGGCAGGCCTTCAGCGGGTCCTTCTCGCTCGTAAGGGCTTTCGCATTGGCGAATCCTCCTATGGCCATAGGGTTGAGCACAGCTTCGCTGCCGCCGGCCAGCAGGACATCCGCACGGCCTGTCCTGATGGCGATGAACGCCTCCCCTATTGAATTGGTACTGGACGCACAGGCGCTGACGTGAGTGATGCAAGGCCCCTGGGCGTTGAGCTTGATGGCTATGTTGCCGCCCGCAATGTTGGGAATCACCATAGGTATATAATAAGGTGAGATCCTGGTCGGGCCTTCATCTATCATTACGCGGGTCTGGCTTATCTGCGTTTCATAGCCACCGATGCCGCTGGCCACATATACTCCGAACCTTTCAGGGGCGACCGTCTGTCCGGAAACAATGCCTGCAGCAATGACTGCCTGGGAAGCAGCAGCCTCCGCCATCAGGCTGAAGCGGTCGCTGCGGCGCTCTTCCTTGGGAGAGATGCCGTAGCGCGCAGGGTCGAAGTCTTTTACAACTCCTGCGACGTGGACGTCAAGACCGGTTTTCGCAAAGTCGTCCAACGCGACAATGCTGCACCTTCCCGAAACAATATTGTCCCAGAAAGTGGCGATGTCATTCCCCGAAGGAGAAATGACGCCCATACCGGTTATGACCACTCGTTTTGTTTCCATACCGGCCGCAAAGATAGCGATATTAAATCATCCGGACAATTTCATAATCAGGACCTCAAGTCATAATGCAGACATTCCGGGTGTTTTCCACCTTTTTGTGCGCCACATTAACTTAGTATTTGTCATATAAATTTCATTTTTTATATCGTTTATCAAAATTTTACTACCTTTATACTCAATTATAATGTATGTGACAAAACAGCACCTATATCTTATTTACAATAAAGTATACGACAAAACTGAAACTAATTCTTACCTATCCTAATTAACTTACAATTACAAACCTATGAGAAAAACTTTCCTTTTGAAGGCAACCCTCTGCATTGCCGCACTGCTCCTGGGCTTCGTTTCATACGCCCAGAACAGGATGGTAAGCGGTAAGGTTGTTGACGGCAATGGCGAGCCTGTAGCAGGCGCCTCTGTCGTTGTGGTAGGCCAGACCGGAGTAGGTACTGCAACAGATTTTGACGGTACCTGGCGTCTCGCCGTTCCAGACCGTGCAAACATCACAATCTCATGCATCGGCTATGTTTCACAGACTCTGTCTGTAGCCGGCCGTTCAGTAATTGACGTCACTCTCGAAGAGGACAGCGAGTTCCTCGAGGAGACCGTCGTCATCGGTTATGGTGTCCAGCGCAAGAGTGACCTTACAGGTGCCGTTGCATCTGTGAAGTCTGAAGACCTTGCAAACCGTTCTTCTACCGACGCAGCCCAGGCCCTTCAGGGTAAGGCAGCCGGTATCCAGATCATCAACACCTCCGGAGCCCCCGGTGAAGAGGCCAAGATCCG
>JAGCZI010000018.1 GCA_017960085.1 Bacteroidales bacterium | reverse complement strand
TGATGGAGTCAGGATCGTTGAAGAACTTCTCAAGGATTTCGTCGTTGTATTCGGCGATCTCCTCAATCAGCTTTCCTCTCCACTCCTGAGCCTCATCAAGCATATCGGCCGGAACATCTCTGATCTCATAGTTGACGAGGTCTTCACTGTCATTATAGTAAATGGCCTTCATCGAGATGAGGTCGATGATTCCCACGAAGTTCTCCTCAGCTCCGATGGGGAGAGAGATAGGCACTGCGCGGGCACCCAGCTTCTTGCGGATTTCATCGATGACGGCAAGGAAATCTGCACCGGTACGGTCCATCTTGTTGACGTATGCCAGCCTCGGCACGTGGTACTTGTCCGCCTGGCGCCACACAGTCTCACTCTGAGGCTGGACGCGGCCCACTGCGCAGAATGTCGCAATCGCACCGTCCAGCACCCTCAGCGAGCGTTCCACCTCGACAGTGAAGTCGACGTGGCCCGGAGTGTCTATCAGGTTGATCTGATAGCTCTCGCCGTTGTAGTGCCAGAAAGCGGTGGTGGCGGCAGAGGTGATAGTGATACCCCTCTCCTGCTCCTGGACCATCCAGTCCATAGTGGCGGCACCGTCGTGAACCTCGCCGATCTTGTGAGTCTTCCCCGTATAATAGAGGATACGCTCGCTCGTCGTGGTCTTGCCGGCGTCGATATGGGCCATGATGCCGATGTTTCTGGTATATGTCAGGTTTCTTGCCATCTGAACAGTAAAGAATTATGCTGCCTTAGAAGCGGAAGTGGGCAAATGCCTTGTTGGCCTCTGCCATCTTGTGCATATCTTCTTTCCTCTTATATGCGGCACCTTCGCAATTGTAAGCCGCAATTATTTCTGCACACAACTTTTCTGCCATGGAATGGCCGGAACGTTTACGGGCGTAGAGAATCATATTCTTCATACTGAGAGAGACTTTGCGTTCCGGTCTAACCTCTGTCGGCACCTGGAAGTTCGCACCACCCACGCGACGGCTTTTAACCTCGACCTGCGGTGTGATGTTTACAAGAGCTTTCCTCCAAACGTCGATAGGAGCCTTTTCAGAATCTTTCATCTTCTCGCCTACCATATCAATGGCATCGTAAAAAATAGAATACGCGATACTCTTCTTCCCCTGCAACATCAAATTATTCACGAAACGGGTAACATTGGCGTCGTGATACTTGGGATCAGGAAGTAGAATCCTCTTTTTAGGCTTCGTTTTTCTCATTTCTTCAATTAATTAACTGTTAAATAATTACTTCTTAGCTTTCTTCGGACGCTTGGCGCCATAGAGTGAACGACTCTGAGTACGTCCATCTACGCCGGCTGTATCCAAAGCTCCCCTAAGGATGTGGTAACGTACACCGGGAAGGTCTTTAACACGACCGCCACGAACCAGCACGATGCTGTGCTCCTGAAGGTTGTGACCCTCGCCCGGGATGTAGGCATTGACCTCTTTCTGATTGGTGAGACGTACACGGGCTACCTTTCTCATAGCTGAGTTCGGCTTTTTGGGAGTGGTAGTATACACACGTACGCAAACACCACGTCTCTGAGGACATGCATCGAGCGCGCGAGATTTGCTCTTGACTTCAATAACCTCGCGACCTTTACGAACTAATTGTTGAATAGTGGGCATAAATAGTTGTTATTCTTATATTTATGTTTATTTCCCGCACTTTTGCGGGGCTGCAAAGGTAGTAATTTTTAGACAATTACCAACACCTTTTCAACTATTATGGCCCCTCAGACGCATTTTTTTGTTATAAAAGTTTGCAGATATTAAAACCGTTGCTATCTTTGCGATATCAAAATAATATCAAAACACTGCTATGGAAAACAAAGAATTCAAATTCAAAGGTTTCAAGGCTAACGGTTTCGTTATGCTTTTCGTCACTATCGCAATGACTTTCTTTATGCCGGCATACCTCATCTCAGCAGGCATCAACGATAACATACAGGGTTGGGGCATCATCGCCGGAGCTGTGCTCTTCATCCTGTCGATGTTCTTCTGGAACGGCTTCATCAAACTCGAGCCCAACGAGGCTGCCGCCTTCCTGTTCTTCGGCAAGTACCGCGGCACTTTCGCCGAGACCGGCTACTACTGGGTCAACCCTCTGCTCAACAAGAAGAGAGTGTCCCTGCGCGCCCGCAACCTCAACCCCGAGCCCATCAAGGTCAACGACCGCAACGGTAACCCTATACTTATAGGTATGGTCATCGTGTGGAAGCTTGAGAACGTATACAAGGCCCTCTTCGAGATCGACTCTCAGAGCCTCGCAGTAAACGCCAAGACCGCCCAGAGCGCCGACACCACCAGCCTGGTCGTAGCCAAGCGTATGAACGCCTTCGAGGAGTTCGTCAAAGTGCAGAGCGACGCCGCCCTCCGTCAGGTTGCCGGCCTCTACGCCTACGACACCCTCGGTGACGAGAAGGAAGGCATCACCCTTCGCAGCGGCGGGGACGAAATCAACCAGCAGCTGGCCGACAAACTCAACCAGAGGCTCGCGATGGCCGGCATCAGCGTCATCGAAGCCCGCATCAACTACCTTGCCTACGCTCCTGAGATCGCTGCTGTGATGCTCCGCCGCCAGCAGGCCGAAGCCATCATCGCCGCCCGCGAGAAGATCGTAGAAGGCGCCGTGTCAATGGTCAAGATCGCCCTCGACAAACTCTCTGACGAAGACATCATCACTCTCGATGACGACAAGAAGGCTGCAATGGTCAGCAATCTGCTCGTAGTCCTCTGCGGTGACGAGCAGGCACAACCAGTGGTGAACACAGGCACTCTCCATAAATAATGGCTAAGGAAAAACAGGACACGAAAAGCTTTGTGCTGAGGATAGACGCGGCCACTATGGAAAAACTGGAACAGTGGGCCGAGGACGAATTCCGCAGCATAAACGGGCAGATTTCGTGGATAATCGAAGAAGCACTCAAGAAAAGCGGAAGAAAATGAACACTGAGATTCGCAACTGGCCGCACTTCGCAATGGAGATGGTCTCAATCCTTATGCTGCTGTGCTGCTTCATCCCTCTTGTCAACTACGGCAAACTTGCCGGCGTCGAGGTGCCCTCGCACTTCGACGCCACAGGCGCCGTGGACGGCACGTCAAACGCCAGCATATTCATATTCCTGCCCTGTATGGCCTTGGCCATCTTCGCCTTACTGACTGTCGCGGAAAAGCATCCGAAGATGGTCAATGCGCCCAAGAAGCTCAGCAGCAACGGCAAGGAATGGCTCGACGCCAACAACTGGAAATTCGTGCGTGAGCTAAAGCTCTGTATGACCGGCCTGTTCACGTACATCATCTGG
>JAGCZI010000017.1 GCA_017960085.1 Bacteroidales bacterium | reverse complement strand
CTCGATTTTCTGCACGCTCCTCCCGGCAATAGTTACCGTACACGAGGCTACGTGCGTTTCATAATCAAGCCCGACGACACTAGCAGCGGCTTTGCCCCGGCACAACTGCTGATGTCCTATTGCATCACGTTGAACATCACCCTATATTAGTAGCAGGCCGGTGACGTTAGTCGCGGGCGACGCGCAGTTTGGCGAATTTCAGGAGGAGGGTTTTGGTAGTGCCGTCTTCGAATTTGACGACGGCTTTCATTCCGGCGCCGTCTCCGTCGAAGGAGAGGATGATGCCGAAGCCGAAGCGGTCGTGCTCTACGCGCTGGCCTACCTGGAGCGAGGCGACGGGGTCGGGGGTGAATCCCGGGGTCGGCGTGTGGGATGAGGGACGGGTCGGGGCGGGCGGCACAGGACGCGGCGGAGTGGAAGGCGAAGGAGCTTGCGCAGCCTTGCGGGGATAGCTGTAGGCAGGGCGGTCACCGCCGGAAGTATAGTTAGTACCGTAAGAAGGACGGCCGTAAGAGCCCCCACCGAACTGGCGGCCGAAGGCGGCACCCATCGCGGCATTGCTGGCAGCCCTCGCGCCCGAGCGGGAAGGGATCGAACCGGTCAGGAACCGGCTGTCGATCTCGCGCACGAAACGGCTCACGTCATTGCTCTCGCTCTTGCCCCAGCGCATCCTGTTGTTGGCGTAGGAGAGTGTAACTCCCTTTTCGGCACGGGTCAACGCCACATAGAAAAGCCTTCGCTCCTCTTCGATATCAGTAGGCATAAGGTCGTTGCCGGAGGGGAAGAGATTCTCCTCGAGACCTATGATGAAAACATAGGGAAACTCCAGGCCTTTCGAAGCGTGTACCGTCATCAGCGAGATCTTGTTGTTGTCGTCGGCCTGACCGCCGTCGCGTTCCACCGCAGACAGCAGAGTGATGTTCTCCACATACTCCGACAGCGTGACGGTAATGTCGCCGACAAGCGACTCATCGCCGTTCGCACGGTTCTCGGTCTCCTCGTCGACGTAGTCCTTTATGCTGTTGTAGAGAGCCTCGACGTTCTGGAACTTAGACAGTCCCTCGATCGAAGTATCCGCTTTGAATGCAATCAAAGCGCCGGACTGGTTGCCGATTTCCAGCGCCAACTCATAGGCATCCGTGCCAGCCATCTTCTGGTTCATTTCAAGAATCATAGCGGCGAAGGCCCGGAACTTGCCGATGGCAGCACCCTTCAAGCCGGCGGCAGAGAGCTCTTCATCCGGCAGCATCACAGTATCGAGCATAGAGATGCCCTTCGATGCGGCCAGCGCAGCAAGATAGCCAAGGGAAGTCTCTCCTATTCCGCGGGCAGGGAAGTTGACGACCCTGCGGAAGGCTTCGTCGTCGAGAGGGTTTATCACCAGCCTGAAATAGGCCAGCATATCCTTGACCTCGGCCCGGTCGTAGAACGAGAAGCCCGCATAGATGCGATATGGCAGGTTGCGCTTGCGCAGCGCCTCCTCTATCGATCGGGACTGGGCGTTGGTGCGGTAAAGAACAGCGAAATCACTGTACTGCGCTTTCGCCTTGTAGATGCGGTCGACAATCCTTGACGCTACCAGGTAACTTTCTTCCTGTTCGGTGAAGCCGTTCAGGACCTCTATCTTCTCCCCTTCTGCCTGAAGCGAGAAGCAGGTCTTCTCAAGCCTGTGCTCGTTCTTGGCGATTATGCTGTTGGCAGCGTCCACTATGGTCCGGGTGGAGCGGTAGTTCTGCTCCAGGCGGAAAATCTTCGCTTCGGGATAATCCTTGTTGAAATGAAGGATGTTCTCGACACGCGCGCCGCGGAATCCGTAGATGCTCTGGCTGTCGTCGCCGACGACGCAGATGTTGCGGTGGGCTGCCGCGAGTTTCTTCAGGATTACATACTGCGCCAGGTTCGTGTCCTGGTACTCGTCTACGAGGATGTAGCGGAAGCGGTTGCTGATCTGCTCCAAAGCCTCGGGAAAATCCCTCAGGAGGATATTGGTGTTGACAAGGATGTCGTCGAAATCCATCGCCCCGGCAATCTTGCACTTCTTGGCGTAGAGGCTGTATATGTCGCTGATGCGTCCCTTGCGGACCATCTTGTCCTGCTCGATGACTTGCGGCGTGCTCGCATAGATGGCTGCGGTCATCAATTTGTTCTTGGCCGCAGAAATACGGTTGGCGACTTCCGCCGGCTTGTACACTTTTTCGTCCAGCTCCAGTTCCTTGATACACTGTTTCACCGCAGCGCGGCTGTCGGACTGGTCATAGATGGTGAACTGCTGAGGGTAGCCCAGCTCGGCAGCATAGTCGCGCAGGAAGCGGATGAAGATGGAGTGGAAGGTTCCCATCCATATCCACCTGGCCTTGTTTTCACCCACCAGAGTGGCGATACGCTCCTTCATCTCGCTGGCTGCTTTCTTGGTAAAAGTAAGTGCCAGGATCTGCGAAGGGGCAGCGCCGCAGGCGATGGCGTTCGCTATCCTGCAGGTCAGCACACGGGTCTTCCCGGCTCCCGCTCCTGCAATGATGAGACAGGGTCCGTCGATGTTGCGGACAGCCTGAGCCTGAGCCTCGTTCAACTGGTCGAAAATATGATTTGCGCCGCTTTCCATAGTATGGCAAATATAAAACTGAAAAAACCTAAAACAAAGGTGATTTCTTCTTTTTTTATATGTATCTTTGCCGGATATTCTGAACAAATTATATATCATTTTTATAACAACCAATAATGTCAGAACAGATTAGATTAAAGAAGGGACTGGACATTCCCGTTGCCGGGGCAGCCTCTGCGACAATCGCCAAAACTGTGTCTGCGGACATTGTTGCTGTCAAACCTACCGACTTCAGGGCTCTAGTCCCTAAAATGGTAGTAAAGGAGGGGGACCGCGTACTTGCCGGTGACCCTCTTTTTGTTGACAAGAACCGTCCGCAGGTTAGTTTCTGCTCTCCTGTAAGCGGCACTGTAGAAGCCGTGGTAAGGGGTGAGAAACGCAAACTGCTTGCAGTGACTGTCAAGGCTGACGGCAAGATGGAATACCGCCGCAAGAAAGCGGCAGATCCCGCTTCTCTGACCAAAGAGAAAGCAGCAGCCCGTATGCTTGAGATGGGGCTTTGGCCGACGGTCATCCAGAGGCCTTACGGCATCATCGCCAACCCGGACGACAGCCCGAAATCAATTTTCATCTCGGCTATGAATACAGCTCCGCTGGCGCCGGACTATGACTTTGTGCTTCAGAACCGTTTCAACGACGTTCAGACCGGAGTCGACGTCCTTGGCAAATTCACAAAGGGCGGAGTCCATTTCAGTATGAATTATTACACCTGCCCGTCTTCTGAGTTCAAGAAACTGCGCGGAGTCATCTTCCACGAGTTCGAAGGCAAGCATCCCTCAGGAAACGTAGGCGTGCAGATCAACCATATAAGCCCCATCAACAAGGGCGACATCGTATGGACTGTCGACCTGCTGTCTGTGGCTATGATAGGCAAGGCCTTCAACGAAGGCATCTACGACGCAGCCCGCCTCGTAGCCGTCACTGGCCCTGCAGCCAAGAATCCCGCCTATGTCAACGCCATACAGGGCGTCCCGATGTCAGCTTTCGCAGACTTCTACGACAGCGCAGACAATGTCCGCCTGGTGAGCGGCAACATCCTCACTGGCGACAATGTCGGCCCCGACGGATTCCTCGGCTTCTTCGACAATCAGGTAACCATCCTCAAGGAAGGCGACTACTACGAGACCTTCGGATGGTGCAAACCTTTCCGCCTGAAGAAATTCAGCTTCTCACACACATACTGGAGCTGGCTCTGCGGCCGCAAGAAATACGATATGGACACCAACACCAACGGCGGTCCGAGACCCTTCGTGGTTTCTGACGTCTACGGCAAGGTGCTGCCTATGGACATCTATCCCGTCTATCTGGCCAAGGCCTGCCTGGCAAAGGACATCGAGAAGATGGAGAACCTCGGCATCTATGAAGTGCTGCCCGAAGACTTCGCCCTGTGCGAGTTCGTCTGCCCTTCAAAGAACAACATCCAGCAGATCATCAGCGACGGTATCGATTTAATGTTAAAAGAAATGGCTTAAGGATATGGGACTCAGAAAAACATTTGACAAGTTGGAGCCCACCTTCAAGAAGGGAGGTAAGCTCGCTGCATTCGGCTCATTCTTTGAAGCCTTCGAAACTTTCGTATACGTTCCGAAAACCGTGACGGCCAAGGGATCTCACGTACGCGACAGCATCGACCTCAAGAGGACGATGTCCACCGTGATGCTGGCCCTGCTGCCCGCAATCCTCTTCGGAATGTACAACATCGGCCTGCAGACCAGCCTGGCCAGCAGCTTCAATTGGGGCTTCTGGCAGTGCATCTGGTACGGCTTCCTCAAGCTGTTGCCGATGTATCTCGTATCTTACATCGTAGGTCTGTTCTTCGAGTGCCTCTTCGCCAACATCCGCAATGAGGAAGTCAGCGAAGGCTACTTCGTGACAGGTCTCATCATCCCTCTGATTATGCCCGTGACCGTTCCCCTGTGGATGCTCGCACTGGCAGTCGCCTTCGCCGTAGTTATCGGCAAGGAGGTCTTCGGAGGCACCGGATACAACATCTGGAACCCCGCCCTTCTGGCGCGTGCGTTTCTGTTCTTCGCATATCCGAAACAGATGACCGGTGACGACGTCTGGGTAGCGGGAGTCGACGGCTTCAGCGGAGCCACCCCCCTCAGCCAGATGGCTGCCACAGGTTCTGTGGACTATTCAGTAGCCGATATGTTCTTCGGATTTATGCCCGGAGCTGTCGGAGAGACTTCAACCCTCGCCATCCTCATCGGTGCCGTCATCCTTGTCTGGACGGGAGTTGCAAGCTGGAAGATAATGCTCAGCTGCGTAGCCGGCGGACTGCTTGTCGGCCTGCTCGGCGACGTGCCTTGCTACTATCAGCTCATTATGGGCGGCTTCGCATTCGGCTGCGTCTTTATGGCCACCGACCCTGTGACCTCAGCTCAGACAGAATGCGGCAAATGGATCTACGGTTTCCTGGTCGGAGCCTTTGCAGTACTGCTCAGAATCGCCAACCCGGGCTATCCTGAGGGTATGATGCTCGCCATCCTCGTGATGAACACCTTCGCTCCGCTCATCGACCACATCGTCGTGAACGCCAACATTCGCAAACGCCTCAAAAGGGCACAGACAGTTTAAGGAGGGCAGGATATGAATACAAACAGCAATACCTATACGATTATATATACGACAGTCCTCGTCGTAGTCGTTGCAGCAATCCTGGCCATCGTAGCTACGGCGCTGAAGCCGCGTCAGACCGCCAACATCGAGCTGGAGCAGATGAAGTCCATTATGCTTTCAGCCAACGTGGGCGAGAGCGGCGGCCAGCCTGACAAGAAAGCCGACTTCAAGAAGCTTTACGACCAGCACATCACCGAAGCCTACGCAATTGACGCGAAAGGCAACAAGGTAGCCGGCGTAGACGCCTTCAAGGTCGACCTCAAGTCGCAGTACGAAGCCATCAAGAACGGCGGAAACCTCACCCTCCCCGTTTACAAATGCAAACTCGATGACGGCAAGACCGTCACCATCCTTCCCTGCTATGGCGCAGGTCTGTGGGGAGCCATCTGGGGATATCTCTCTGTCGAGCCCGACGGACAGACCATTCACGGAGCCTATTTCTCACACGCCAGCGAAACTCCCGGCCTCGGTGGAGAGATTGCCGAACCCTGGTTCTACAACCAGTTTGACGGCAGCAAGCTCCAAGATGCAGCCGGTGCCTTCTCTTCAGTCAAGATTGTCAAGGGCGGTGCGAACGGAAATCCCAACGGGGTTGACGCCATCAGCGGCGCGACAATCACTTCACGCTCACTCGAGAACACCATCGCTGCCTGGATGGATTACTACAAACTAATACTCGGAGAATAACGCCATGGATAAAGAAACATATTTGAAACCCCTTTTCAAAGGCAATCCGATTACGGTGCTGGTGCTGGGTATCTGCTCTTCACTTGCAGTTACCGTCCAGCTTAAAGGAGCGCTTGTTATGGCTCTGTCAGTTACTCTGGTGACCGCATTCTCGAGCCTTTTCATTTCCCTTCTGAGGAACACCATTCCCAACCGCGTACGTATCATCGTACAGCTGGTCGTAGTGGCTATGTTCGTTATTCTCATCGACCAGGCTCTGAAGGCCTTCTCATACGACACATCCAAGATGCTTTCGGTGTACATCGGCCTGATCATCACCAACTGTATCATTATGGGCCGCATCGAAGCTTTCGCACTCGGCAACAAACCCTGGCCGAGCTTCGTCGACGGAGCCTTCAACGGCCTCGGCTACGGTATGATCCTCATCATCGTGGCCTTCTTCCGTGAACTCTTTGGAAGCGGCACCCTGCTGGGATTCCAGATCATCCCCGAGAGCTGGTACATCGCCAACGGCGGATGGTACGCCAACAACGGTCTGATGATCCTCCCGCCTATGGCACTCATCCTCCTCGGCTGCGTGGTATGGGTACACAGGAGCATCGACAAAGAACTTCAAGAGCAATAGGAGGACGCAGCAATGATGGATTATATCAACATATTCATTAAATCGATCTTCGTCGAGAACATGGTGTTCTCATTCTTCCTTGGAATGTGCTCCTATCTCGCCGTATCGAAGAGCGTAAAGACCGCAACCGGTCTGGGTCTCGCTGTGATCTTCGTTCTTACAGTCACCCTGCCCCTGAACTACCTGCTTTACGAACACGTGCTCAAACCCGGCGCCCTGACCTGGCTTTCAGAAAGTCTCGGAGGGGTCGACCTTACTTTCCTGAGCTACATCGTCTACATTGCTATGATCGCCACCTTCGTGCAGATCGTGGAGATGTTCGTCGAGAAGTTCTCTCCGAGCCTCTATGCATCCCTCGGAATCTTCCTTCCCCTGATCGCAGTGAACTGCGCCATCCTCGGTGGCTCACTGTTTATGCAGGAGAGAGGTTATTCCAACGTAGGTGAGGCCTTCACCTTCGGCCTTGGAAGCGGCATCGGCTGGTTCCTTGCCATCGTGGCAATGGCTGCCATCCGAGAAAAGCTGGCTTACAGCAACGTGCCCAAACCCCTCAAGGGTCTCGGCCTTGCATTCATCATCACCGGTCTCATGGGCATCGCCTTTATGAGCTTTATGGGATTTCAATTATAGGAGGAAGAGGATATGGATTTCAGAACAATAACTATTTCTATTGTAGCCTGCCTGCTTCTCATATTGGTCCTTGTAGCCCTGCTGCTTTGGATCAAAGGCAAGCTCACCCCTTCCGGCACCGTCAAGATTGACATCAACGGCGGCAAGAAAGTGATTGATGTACCTCAGGGCAACTCCCTGCTGGCCACCCTGGCCAATGAGAAGATCTTCCTGCCGTCAGCGTGCGGCGGAAAAGGCTCGTGCGGCCAGTGCAAATGCCGCGTACTCGAAGGAGGCGGAAGCATCCTCCCCACCGAGACCGTGCATTTCACCCGCAAGCAGATCAACGACAACTGGCGCCTCGGCTGCCAGGTGAAGGTCAAGGATAACCTCAAGGTCGTAATCCCCGACAGCGCGCTGAGCGTCAAGAAGTGGGAGTGCGAAGTGATTTCCAACCACAATGTGGCCACCTTCATCAAAGAGTTCGTCGTCAAGCTTCCTGAGGGAGAACACCTCAACTTCCGCTCCGGCGGTTACATCCAGATCGACATCCCTGCCATCACAGTGGACTTCAAGGATATGGACATCGACGAGCAGTACCGCAAGGACTGGGAATTCTACAAATTCTTCGATCTCAAGATGGTCAACAAGACTCCGACCATCCGTGCATACTCTATGGCCTGCTATCCTGCCGAAGGCGACATTATCAAACTTAATGTCCGCATCGCCACTCCTCCTTTCGACCGCACGGCACCCAAGGGCAGCAACAAGCTCCTCCCCGTCAACCCGGGTGTCAGCTCTTCTTACGTGTTCTCACGCAAGCCGGGCGACAAAGTCACCATCAGCGGCCCTTACGGCGAATTCTTCGTTCCGGACAACTGTCCGAAAGACCAGGAGTTCATCTTCGTGGGTGGTGGTGCAGGTATGGCTCCGATGCGCAGCCACATTATGCATCTGTTCAAGACCGAGAAGACTACCCGTCCCGTGCACTTCTTCTATGGAGCGCGCAGCCTGAAGGAAGCCTTCTACCTCGAGGATTACCACGCAATCGAGAAAGAGTTCCCGAACTTCAAGTTCCATCTGGCCCTCGACCGTCCGGATCCCGCAGCCGACGAGGCAGGCGTAGCCTATACTCCCGGCTTCGTGCATAACGTGATGTACGAGACCTATCTGAAGAACCACGAAGCTCCGGAGGATGTCCTCTACTTTATGTGCGGTCCCGCGATGATGTCGCAGGCTGTATGCAACCTGCTCGACAGCCTCGGAGTGCCGCCTGAGAGCATCCTATTCGACAACTTCGGTTGATCGCAGACGCCAGGCGGACGGGAACAGATTGTTGCTCCTGCCGCCGAGGTTCTTCACGAAGCCCAGAGGAATCCCCTCATACCCGAGAAGGATGAAACCTTTGGGAGCGTGCGGAAAGGCAAGCGGCTCAAGCCGCAGATATTTCAAAGCATCCCCTGCAGACAACATCTCGCAGGGGAATGTTTTTTCATTGAGATGGCAACTGAGTGCAATGGCCGCCGTCGGCACGAGGTCACGGCCTTTCACTGAAGCCACGGCGACACCTGAACGAATGACACCCAGCCTGCCCTCAAGTGCCATAATCTCCGCTGCAAGGCCGACCGGATATGCTTTGACCATATCTCCTGCAGAAGTCGCCACTCTGAAGCACTCAGCATCCTTCGCAAAGTCGCAGGACACCCTGGCAGGCAGTTTAGGCCACTTAAACCTGATGGGCCTGGCGTCTGAAGTCTTTCGCAGCGCCGCGATGTAGAGGCCTTCGGAGCGTGTCGTCCCGGGGATGAACTGCAAGCCATAAGCAGTTCGCAGGGCCTGCGGAGCCACTTCGAGAGGCAGCATTTCAGCCCCGAGTTCGCGGCATATCCATTCGGCGTTGCCGTCATTCTCGGCATTGTTGAAAGTGCAGGTAGAATAGAGCAATATGCCCCCCGTCTTAAGGGACGGCCACATATCGGCCACTATCTTGCGCTGCCGTGCTGCACACAAAGCCACGTTGTCGGGGCTCCACTGCCCTATGCTGCCTTCGTCCTTGCGGAACATTCCTTCACCGGAGCACGGCACGTCAGCCAGCACTAAGTCGAAATAGCCTTCTAGCGCAGCAAAGCGCCGGGGTTCATCATTTGTCACTACTATGTCCGCCCTGCCCCACTTGGCCATATTCTCGGCAAGGATGGTAGCCCTGCTGCGGATCACTTCATTGCTGACCAACAGGTCACCGGAGCGAAGAGCATCAGAAGCGATACAGGTTGATTTGCCGCCAGGCGCAGCGCAGAGGTCGAGCACTCTTGCCGGAGAGTCGCCTCGCAACTTACCGAAGACTTCCTGGACCACCATAGATGCCGCATCCTGGACGTAGATGGCGCCCGCGTGGACAAGAGGGTCGAACTGGAACTGCGGCCGCCGGCTGAGATAAAGGCCGTCGGGGCACCAAGGCACCTGCCCGTCAGCCAGGTCAGCGAAGTGGGCTGCGAACGCCTCCTTGGTCAGCTTGAAAGGATTGCGGCGCACAGAAACAGTCGCAGGCTCATTTTCCAGAGCCTGCAGGTATTTTTCCAACACTCCGTCTGAGAGGGCGGAGCGGAAGTTTTCTATAAATATCGGGTCTAGTTTAAACAACATAATCGCTCATCCCGCCCGGCATACGGCCGGCCGCAATCTGGGATATCGTGTCGGTAATGTTGTCGATAAAGGGCTGGAGACGGCTGCCGATCATCATTTTCAGCATCGTGTTCAGCTCAGTGTTCAATTCGATATGGAAGTCAGTCGCACCGTCCTTGCTTGCCGCAGGGTCGAAATGCATAATGAACTGGAATGGGAAAGGAGACTGCCCCATCTGCTCGAAGACAAGTGTATTGAACGGCACCCTCTGGGCAAGCCGCATACCGAACTCCATTCCCATCGTTTTCACGAGAACGGAGTCCTGCGTCAATTCAACCAGATTGCGCTTGTCTTCCGGGAGTTTGTCAGCTATGCTCTCGAGATTCGAGAAGCGGCTGTAAAGCATTATCGGCTGCTGGTCGAGGAATACTGTCTTGCCAACGATATGTTCGGCCATCTGTTATTTCCCCCAGTTTTCGGGTTTGAAACGCCAGTCTCTCAGCACGCTCATATCCGACTCGCTGATATAGTTGCTTTCGCCTGCAACCTGGATCAGGGTATCGTAGTCGGTGAGGGTGTACAGAGTGATGTTGGCAGTTTCGAAGGCCTTGCGGGCCTTGGTGAAATTGTATGAGAAGATGGCTACCATACCTTCTACCATACCTCCTTGCTGCGACACGGCCTGGGCGGCGGCAAGTGAACTCATACCTGTGGAGATGAGGTCTTCTATAACGACGATATTGGCGCCTTTCTCAAAAACTCCCTCGATCTGGGAGCCGGTGCCGTGGTCCTTGGGTTTCGGGCGGATATAGATCAACGGCAGTCCCATCTTTTCGGCAACGATGGCTCCGATGGCAATCGCGCCTGTAGCGACTGCGGCTATGACGTCAACTTTCTTGAACTGCTCTCTTATGACTTCTTCCAGCCTCTCGGCGATGAAAGTACGGACTGCGGGATACGACAACAACTTGCGGTTATCGCAATAAATGGGGGACTTCAAACCTGATGCCCAGGTGAAGGGCTCTTCGGTATTCAATTCAACAGCCTTAACATCCAACAAAGCGGCTGCAACTCTCTTTTCCAAATTTTCCATAATAAATCAACTGCCTTTCTTGCGCATCTTTGTAAAGATAAGAATATTTTTTATATTTTTGATTAGTTTTTAAAGTCACATCAAATGCATAAAGTATACATCGGTAACGAATGTATCACACTTGCTGATGACCGTGAACTTGAATTGTTCTGCGAACCATACCATCAGATTGTCGCTGCCGGCGGTCTGGTTGAGAACCCTGCTGGGGAATGCCTTATGATTTTCCGCAGAGGCTGCTGGGACCTTCCTAAAGGCAAACAGGAGCCTGGTGAAGACACGGTCACCTGCGCAGTGCGAGAAGTTTCTGAAGAAACTGGCCTGAGCGGTCTTACCGCCGGCAATCTTATCTGCGTCACGCATCACTGCTATATTTTTCAGGACGCATCCTGCATAAAGCATACCTGGTGGTACCATATGAAGTATGATGGCGACCAGGAGCTCGTGCCCCAGGCTGAGGAACAAATCGAAAAAGCCGTCTGGGTAGCAAGGGAAAGCCTTCCGCCTAAACTGGCGAACACCTACCCTTCCATCAGGGAAGTTTTCCTGAATGCTTACAAAGGCTAAAGATTGTCAAGCCTTTCCAGAATCCTGTCCAGAGTATCGAAATCCGTAACCAGGACGCTGCGGGCTTTGCTTCCGCTGAACGGACCTACTATGCCCGCCGCTTCAAGCTGGTCGATAAGCCTGCCGGCCTTGTTGTAGCCGATACCAAGCTTGCGCTGCAGCAGTGAAGTCGAGCCCTGCTGGCTCTGGACGACGAGTTTCGCAGCCTCTTCGAAGAGTTTGTCGCGTTTGCGCAGGTCAGCTGTCTCTCCGCCGTCTCCTTCTTCATCTTCCACATCCGGCAGGAAGAAGGCGTGGTCATAACCCTGCTGGCTGTTGATGAACTTGGTGATGCGGTCCACCTCGGCAGTCTCGATGAGGGCGCACTGCACACGGGTTATATCTATGCCCGGATAGACCACAAGCATATCACCGCGGCCGATGAGCCTGTTTGCGCCAGGCTGGTCGAGAATGGTCTTGGAGTCGACAGAAGAATATGTCTTGAAGGCTATTCGCGAGATGAAGTTGGCCTTGATGGTGCCGGTGATTACGTCGGTCGTAGGCCTCTGGGTCGCGATAACGAGGTGGATGCCGACGGCACGGGCTTTCTGGGCCAGACGGGCGATCGGTTCCTCCACTTCCCTGCCGGCAGTCATAAGCAGGTCGGCGAACTCGTCGATCACTACTACAATGTACGGCATATAGGCGTGCCCTTTGAGAGGGTTGAGCTTACGGCGCAGGAACTTCTCGTTGTATTCGGTAATCTTCCTCTCCCCTGCGATGCGGAGCAACTCGTAGCGGTTGTCCATCTCTATGCAGAGAGACTTGAGGGTACG
>JAGCZI010000136.1 GCA_017960085.1 Bacteroidales bacterium | reverse complement strand
TATATCGTGGAGTGCGTGAGAGAGTAGGATTATACTATATGTTATGAAAATAGCAAGATATGTTGTAGCGTGTCTGTTGACTGTAACCGCGCTGAGCGCTTGCCGCCAGACAGAAATTCCATCCGCGGCAGTCAATGCTGATTCCATTGCCGGCTTCTACCTGCTCAATGAAGGTAACAAAGGGAGCAACAGATGCACACTTGACTACTATGACTACCACAGCGAAGTATACATCAAAAACGTATTTGCTGAACGCAATCCGGGAATGGCCGAGTCACTGGGAGACCTCGGCAATGACCTGCAGCGCTACGGGTCCAAGCTATATGCCGTGGTAAACTGCTCAAACCTGGTTGAGGTCATTGATGTCGCGACGGCAAAGCATATAGGGCAGGTGTCTGTCCCTAACTGCCGCTACATAGTCTTTCAGGACGGCTACGCATATGTGAGCTCATACGCAGGGCCAGTGGATTCTGAACGGGACTCTGTCGGTTATGTCGCAAAAATCGACACGACTTCCCTTCAGGTAGTGGCGACCTGCAAGGTGGGATATCAGCCGGAAGAGATGGTCATCACGAAGGGCAAACTATACGTGGCCAATTCGGGATGCTGCCGTGAGCCCGATTACGAGCATACAATCTCGGTTGTCGGTCTGGAATCGTTTCAGGAACTCGGCAAAATAGACGTGGCTCCAAACCTGCACCGGATGGAACTTGACCCTTACGGTAGACTCTGGGTGTCCAGCCGGGGCGATTATTTCGACATACAATCGATGTTATTTGTCATCGATACGGATGGCGACTGTGTCATCGAACAGTTAGAATTTTTGCCCTGCAGCGATATGACCATCTGCGGCGATTCGCTCTACGTGTTGGCCAATGTCTGGAGTAACTTCACACAGGTCAGCGAGGTCAGCTATGGCATCGTGGACTTGACCACCCGCCAGATTGTCTCCCGCAGTTTTATCAGCGACGGCACTGACTACCAGTTCGAAAACCCCTACGGCATAGCTGTCAACCCCCAGACGCGCGAAATCATCATAACCGAAGCCAGCGACTATGTCACCCCGGGAAGAATCTATTGCTACACGCCCGAAGGCAGGCTTAAATGGAAAGCCGAAACAGGCGATGTCCCTTCCCGCATCGTATTCACCAACAAGTCCCTTCTCTGACATGAAACGAATATCCGGAATTGTTATAGCAGCATTGCTGCTTGCCTGCTGTTTGCCGGCAAAAGCGCAATATACCCTTGCTGACTGGAAGAATCTCCCGCTCGAGGACGGAGCGCTTCATCTTGATGTAAATGAATACAAGCTGGACTTCAACCATCCGCTGCCGTATGCCGATATGCAGAAGACCTGGACGGTAAAGGCAGAGTTGCGTTGCGGTACGCTTGGCACGGAGCAGGTGTTTGTCTGCAAGGAGGGCAAGGCCCCGCATCTGATAGGTAAGAACTCACTGAGCGGCGACATATCCCTGGGCTATGACAATATGCTGGGACAGTTTTTCGTTGAGGTAAATGACAAGTTTGAAAACCCTCACAGGCTTGGAGCAGGTCCCAAGGTTGAGGCTGGCCGCTGGTACAGCGTATCGGCCACATCGGTCTATGATGCGGCGAAGGATCTGTCGACAGTCACCCTGACGGTCGACGGGCAGTCGTCAGCGATGAGCTATCCCGGCAAGGCCCTGAGGCACAATGCATCGCTTTGGGTGATAGGCCACGGTTTCCCCGGCGGTTTCCCGAATGCGCTGCAGGTGCGCAACGGCGATATCCGCAATCTTGAGATAAGCGGCGAGCCGCTCGAGCGCGTAGTGGGGCAGAACCCTCTGTTTACCGACAACTTCACCGCAGACCCTGCCTTCACTGTTGTGGGGAACACTGTATATGCCTACGTCGGCATCGACAAGGCCGGTCCCGGCGGATGGTTCAATATGCCTTACTGGCTCTGCTATTCGTCGACCGATATGAAGAACTGGACTGCGCACGGACCGGTGCTGCGGGCAGCCGATTTCCCTTATGCTTCTCCGGGCGGAGCCTGGGCAGCCCAGGTTGTGGAGAGAGGCGGCAAGTTCTACTATTACGTCACTCTCGACTACAAGGACAAGCCGGAGCATGCAATAGATGTGGCTGTGAGCGATTCGCCCCTCGGCCCCTTCCGTCCTGCCCGTGCCGACGGCACTCCGCTGATCACCGACGGGATGACGCCGGATTCGCACAGACCTAACGCCGACATCGACCCCACGGTGCTTATCGACGACGACGGCACCCCGTGGATAGCCTGGGGAAATGGTGACTGCTATATGGCCCGGCTGAAGAAGAATATGACAGAACTGGACGGTCCGGTGATGAAAGTGCCAATGCGCAATTACTCGGAAGGCCCCTGGCTGTTCAAGCGCGACAAACTGTACTATCTGGTATATGCTTCCGATGCTCCCGGCGTGCAGCCCGAGCAGATGGCATATTCCACTGCCGAGTCTATGGAAGGCCCGTGGACATACCGTGGATTCATAAGTACGTCGGCCAATCACGGATTTACCATCCATCCGTCAGTGATCCAGTTCAAGGGCCAGTGGTACTACGTCTACCACGACGGTTCATACAACCTGAACGGGGAACCCGGCGGCGACTGCCGTCGCAGCGTCTGCGCAGAATACCTCTACTTCAACCCCGACGGAACAATCCGTTTCATCCCCCTTACCCAGGAAGGACTCAGTGTGAAATAAGCTCCGTTACGGCGGCTGTTGCGGCAGGACAGGAGCCTACTCCAGTCCCGAAGTCTTCTCGCCGTTGCGGATTTCGGTGGAGCTGATGTTGGTCAGGGGCGCGTCGAGGAGTTTGGCCTGGAGCTCCTTGCAGAGCTCTTTGGTGTTTTCCGTGCCGAGGCGGGGGTAGACCCAGATCTCGTAGTCGGTGACGATTTCCTGCCAGTCTTTCCAGCGTTTGAATCCTTCCAGATTGTCGGCACCCATCACGAGGATGAAGTGCGTGTCGGGTTCGGCAGCCTGCAGGTGACGGAGGGTGTTGATGGTGTATGACGGGCGCTCCAACTGATACTCGATGTCGCTGACAGTCACGTCCAGCCCTAGCCTGGCGACCTGGGCGCGGACTTTGGCCAGGCGCTCGTCGTCGCTCTGGGAGGCCTCCTCCTTGAAGGGGCTTTGCGGCGATACGATCATTCGCACTTCGTCAATGTCGCTGCAGCAGCAGAGGTATTTCAGTATATTGACGTGCCCGATGTGCAGAGGATTGAAAGTGCCGAAATAAAGCGCGACGGTCCTGTCGGTGAAGATGGGAAGATGCTCGGCCTTGCGCAGGCACATGTCCAGGTCGTCATTGATGAGCACTATGTCGAACTTGTCGGCATATTCCATCTCTTCGGCAGCTTTGGCCACACGCCTGTCGATAGCCTCCGGGCTGTCGGTGCCGCGCTTGACCAGACGGCGGCGCAGCTCCTCAGGCGACGGGGCCTGGATGAAAACCGACAGCGCGTTGTCCCCGAAATATTTCTTGAGGTTCACGCCGCCCTTCACGTCCACGTCGAAAAGGATGATGTTGCCGTTGCCCCAGATGCGCTCCACTTCGCTTTTCAGGGTGCCGTAGTAGGACCCCTGATAGACCTGCTCGTATTCAACGAACTGACCCTCAGCGATTCTGGCCTTGAATTCCTCTTCGCTAAGGAAATAGTAATCGCGCCCGTCGACCTCGGCGCCGCGCGGCTGGCGGGTTGTTGCGGATATGGAGAATTCAAGACTTGGAAACTTGGAAATCAGGTGCTTGACGACAGTGGTCTTGCCTGACCCTGAAGGGGCTGAAAAAATGGCGACTTTCTTTTTCATATCTGCAAATTTACCATTTTATTTAATAACTTTGCGTCGCTTCTGAAAGGACAGTTAATAAATTCATTTTTTACAAAATAATATGGTATCATACAAAGAATTAGGCCTTGTCAACACTCGCGAGATGTTCGCTAAGGCTATCAACGGCGGTTACGCCATCCCCGCTTTCAACTTCAACAATATGGAGCAGCTCCAGGCAATCGTCCAGGCAGCAGCCGAGACCAAGAGCCCGGTGATCCTGCAGGTCAGCAAAGGAGCCCGCAACTACGCTAACCAGACCCTTCTCCGCTATATGGCCCAGGGTGCTGTAGAATATGCAAAAGAACTCGGTTGGGAGAATCCCCAGATCGTCCTCCATCTCGACCACGGTGACAGCTTCGAGACTTGCAAGAGCTGCATCGAGTTCGGTTTCTCATCAGTGATGATCGACGGCAGCCATCTGCCTTACGACGAGAACGTAGCCCTGACCAAGAAGGTAGCCGACTACGCACACCAGTTCGACGTAACAGTCGAGGGGGAGCTCGGTGTTCTTGCAGGTGTTGAGGATGAAGTAAGCTCAGACCACCACACATACACCCGTCCCGAGGAAGTCGTTGACTTCGTTACCAAGACCGGTTGCGACTCACTCGCCATCTCTATCGGAACTTCACACGGCGCATACAAGTTCAAACCCGAGCAGTGCCACAAAGATCCTGAGACCGGCCGTCTTGTTCCCCCGCCGCTGGCATTCGACGTGCTCGACGGTGTAATGAAAGAACTCCCCGGCTTCCCGATCGTCCTCCACGGTTCTTCATCAGTTCCGCAGGAAGAAGTTGACGTCATCAACACTTACGGCGGTCAGCTCGAAGCTGCCATCGGTATTCCCGAGGACCAGCTCCGCAAAGCTGCCAAGAGCGCTGTCTGCAAGATCAACATCGACTCAGACTCACGTCTTGCTATGACTGCAGCCGTGCGCAAGGTGCTTGCTGAGAAGAAGGGCGAATTCGACCCTCGCAAATATCTCGGTCCTGCCCGCGATAACATGAAGAAGCTTTACATCCACAAGATCATCAACGTTCTCGGCAGCGACGGCAAAGCCTAGTCGTTATACATACTAAAGAGAAGCCCTGTATCGAAAGACACAGGGCTTTTTCTTTTGAACGACTGGCCCTCATTGCTACGGCACCAGCACCATCTCGTCGAAGAGGTAGGAGGCTCCGCCGATGCGGTCGATGACGAAGAGGGCGTAGCGGATGTCGATGGAGATGTTGCGGCAGATCTCAGGGTCGAAGACGATGTCGCTCATTGTTCCTTCCCACACACGGTCGAAGTTCAGGCCCACGAGCCGGCCGTCAGCATTGATGACGGGACTGCCGGAGTTGCCGCCTGAAGTGTGGTTCGTGGCGAGGAAGCAGACCGGGATCGTGCCGTCGACGCCCCAGCGGCCATAGTCTTTGGCCGCGTAGATGTCGCGAAGGCGCTGCGGGATGTCATAGTCGTAAATGTCCGGATTGT
>JAGCZI010000135.1 GCA_017960085.1 Bacteroidales bacterium | reverse complement strand
GGGATGAGTTCGTTCTTGAACAGGGTGTCGACAGCAGCCGAAGGGTCCCGCAGGAACAGCACCGACACCGCAGCCACGGGCAGGGCGACAAGCGCTGCAACCACAGTTTTGCGCAGGGCGTCTGAAAGATTCTTCCACACCCCTTTCATACCCATATTCCAAAGGTAGATATAGTAGGAAATGAACAGCCCCAGCATTATGGAGAAGTCGTTGCGAAGGTAGGCGTACACGAAATACACTATCGACGCGACGAGGCTCAACACCCAGAATATGGTCGGGTTGACGACTTTTTTCTGCTTCTCGGACATAAGCCACTGCACCAGCACCCTTGCCGAAAACAGTATCTGTCCGACGAATCCTAAAGCATATATATACCAGCTACTGTCCATTCAAACTGTCTTCCTTTATCTTGTAGTCTATATATCTCTTTGCCATCCAGCGATAGCCGAAGCAATCTCCCAGCGGGCCGAGGATACGGTTGAAGAGGTGATACTTCGACTTTCCGGCCAGGCGGGGGTAATGCCTCACTTCCACCTGTTTCACTCTGCCGCCGGCCATCTGGACCAGGGCGGGAAGGAAGCGGTGCATTCCGTTGAACATCGGAAGCCTGCGGGCCACGTCGGTGCGTATCACCTTCAGCGGGCAGCCGGTGTCAGAAACTCCGTCGTGGGTGAAGGCCCTGCGGAAAGCGTTCGCAAAGCGGCTGGACGCCCTCTTTACGAAACCGTCGTTGCGCTTGGCCCGGATGCCGGTGACCATCTCGAACTGGCCGGCAAGAGGCAGCAGCAGGTTGAAATCATTGACATCGGTCTGGAAGTCGGCGTCGATGTAGCCCAGTAAAGGTGAGAAACAATTGTCGAAGCCGGCTTTCAGGGCTCCGCTCAGACCGGTGTTGCTCTCCAGCTCCAGATAGAAGAAATCCTCGTGCCGCGAGCAGATTTCCCGGACGATGGCTCCTCCGCCGTCGGTGGAGCCGTCATTGACGAAAAGGACGCACGCCGGCGACGCTGCGCAGACAGGCAGGTACGCCGAAAGCTTGCTCTCCATCGCTGCGGTGTTGTCCTCTTCGTTATAGAAAGGAACTATTATGGTAAACTGGTAGTCTGACGTCCGGTTCATAGTCTCGGTATGGCTGTTTGCAAAGATAAAAGAATATGGCTAACTTCGGAAGTTATATCCAGCATTTATGCTTATGAGACGGCTGATGCATTTCCTGACTGCTGCCTTGCTGCTGACCGCAGCCGGCGTTTCGGCCGTATCCTCAAGCGCCGCCGGCACCAGTCAGAGCGGCGTCACAATCAATGTTGCCGTCATCCCTGCCGCTTTCTCCGACCTGGACTTCTCCCAGCCCGACCCTCTTGCCTGGCTGGACGACCTTTTCAACAGCTACCTTCTCAACAACGACGAAGGCACCGGCGGAGTGGGCTCTTACCTCCAGGACAACCTCGGCGGCGCATTCCAGTTCAGGTTCTCTGTGCTCGACCTGGTGACCCTTCCTGAGAAGGCTGTCTATTACGGCGGCAACAAATCTTCCGTCGACAGCCACATCAACGACCTGTTCCTGCACGCCTGCGCCGCCGAGGTGGCTGCCGGAGTGGATTTCTCCCGGTTCGACAGCGACTCTGACAATGAGATAGATATGGTATTCGTCATCTTCCCCGGCAACAACGAGGCGGAGAGCGACAATCCCCAGGATATTTGGCCGATGAACGACGACCTGGGAAGGCTGAAGAAATATTATTCCGGCAAGCGGCTCGGAAAGGTCGCCTGCTACAGCGAGTTCTCAGGCAGGGACCGCAGCCACAGCGCAGGCATAGGCACCATCTGCCACGAGATCCTGCACACCATCGGTCTTCCGGACCTTTATGATGTGAACGGCGAAGCGGAAGGAGCTTGCAACCCTCTGTTCGGCAGCATATCCATTATGGACAAGGGCAACCTCAACAACTACGGCAACACACCGCCGTGGCTGGGCGCCGTCGAGAGGGAGCTGCTGGGGCTGCTGTACACCGAAGAAGTCGAGCCCGGGCGGCACTATTACCTTCCCTCTATCGAGTCTTCAGGGATGGCCCTGAAGGTGTCCACATCCAATCCTGGAGAGTATTTTCTTATAGAATACCGCAGCGGGACCAAATGGGACGCCCACATAGGCGGCAGCGGACTGCTCGTCTACCATATCGACAAATCCTACAATACGGCCGGCTCGATGACTGCTGCCGAAAGGTGGAGAGTCAATGCCGTCAACGGCTGCGCAGCACACCCTTGCGCGGAACTTGTAAACATCACCCGTACGGACGATGTCGCGGCGATTTTCTATCCCGGCAGCTCGGGCACGACATCTATCATCTCGAATGAAAACGATGCGCTGTGGCAGTGGAACGGAGACGGCGCCGGATACGGCATCAAGGGCCTCGGCTCCACATACTCGGGCGCTGCGGAATTCGACATCGTGCCGGATATCTACTGGATGCTGCCTCAGGTGCTTGAATGCAACGTCTTCGCCAACCAGAGGGACGCGCGCATAGAATGGGAGGCCGACAGGCAGAGCCGTGCATCGTGGCTGATCCGCTGGGGTTCCGCAAGGAGCATCCTTATGGAGACCGCATACCCCGAAGGCCGTGAATACACGTTCAGCAACCTGGCAGCAGGCGAGACATACCTGTGCGACATCGTCGCCACCGATGGAGACATCGAGGGCAAGCGCTACCACATCGAATTCACCACCATCCCCGACTTGACCAGTTATCCCCTGATTGCCATTCCAAGCAACCCGATGGCGACAGGAGACGTGCTGCGCCTGAATATAATCAACATCTATGCACAGCCCAAGCAGCAGACCTGGTATTTCGACGGACAGCCGTGCGAAGGCCAGAGCATCACTCTTACTGAAAGGGGCAGGCACGTGCTGAAGGTGACATACACTATGGACGGGGAGAAGTGGGAGAACCTTGAAAAAGCAATAACTGTGGAATGAGAGGATTACGTCATATAGCAGTCAGGGCAGCTTTCGCAATGGTGGCGGTCGTACTTATGGCCTGCCATTGCGGAGAGCCTCTTCCTCCCGAGCCCACACCTCCCGAGCCTGAAGACACCAGGTCCGAGAGCCTCAAGGCATTCCTCAAGAAGACTGAGCAGGGCCTTTACATCGACTCCGAAGACGTCGTGACCTACGACGAGTTCTATTTCCAGAAGGCCTGGAGTTCCGACAACCACTCATTCCGCATCCAGCGTGACGACCAGAGCGCATATTTCAGCATCCGCGCATCTGCCAACTCCTCATCCTCATCATACCAGGTCGAATATATGAACGCAACCCACAGCGTCACCCTTATGCTGCTCAGGCTTCAGTCAGTCCAAAGCCGGAATTCCTGCGTATGGCTTTGGAACGAGACGATGAAGACGGGAGTCATCGTCCCCGAGGGGTTGCTATAGCATCTATTTTTCCTTATTTGCGAAAAAAAGGATACCTTTAGGGGAAACAAACCCCGTCTATGAAAAAACTACTGATGCTTCTTGCTTTGGCGCTGTGCATAAGTGCCAATGCCCAGACTGAAGCCCTGAGACTCATCGCCGAGAATCCGGACCGTGCTGCGAACAATATGCACTCGTACGAGTTCGACCCGATTGTCGACACCAAGGCTCCCAAGGGTTTCAAACCATTCTATATCTCACATTACGGCCGTCACGGATCCCGTTACGAGCAGAATTCCACTTTCGCCCGCGCAGCCATCGCAGGATTTGCCTATCTTGACTCGCTCAATATGCTTACCGAGGCCGGCAAGGCCCTGTATGCAGATGTCAACGCTGTCGTAGAGGCTCACAAGGGTATGGAAGGCTCCCTGACGCCCCGCGGAGCCCGCGAGCACCAGATGCTTGCCCAGAGGATGGTGGCGCGCTTCCCCGACGTGTTCAAGAACAAGGACCGCTGGGAGGTGAACAGTTTCTCCAGCACCAACTTCCGCTGCATCGTGAGTATGTGCAACTTCACCAACGCCCTCAACGAAGAGTGTCCCCGCCAGGAATTCACCTTCACCAGCGCGGAACGCTTTATGAGATATATCAACCCCAGCCTCAACATACCCAGGCCCGGTGTTCCGCCGCCCCCGCCGCCGTCTCCCGAGCAGCTCGCCCGCTACCGCAGCGGCAATACAAGCTCTGACAACAACAGGTTCACACCTGCTACCGGAACTCCCGGATACGACTTCACCCGCTTCCTGACTCCGCTCTTCAAGGACCTTGACGTCGCGCTGTCACTCCTCGGCAATCCTGAGCCGTTCGTCCGCGCCATCTATTCAGCCGGAGGACTTTGCCAGGTGATCGACTTCCTCGGCATCGACATCTATCGCAAGTATTTCGTGCCGGAAGAGCTCGTATACTTCTGGGCAAGCGGCAATGATTCCATCTACAGGATGTGGGGAGGTTCACAGGAGAACGGAGATGTGATCCGCTATGCCATCCGCCCCCTGATGATGGACTTCATAGAGAAGGCTGACGCTGCGATGCAGCCCGGCAGCCACCGCACCGCTGACCTGCGCTTCGGCCACGACACTTCCGTGCTGCCTCTCTTCGCGCTGATGCGTATCGACGACCCCCAGAACAGGAGCCTCCCCTACCAGAAAGCTCACGAGATGGGATGGTATGCCTTCTTTCAGGTTCCGATGGCCACCAACTGCCAGATGATTTTCTACCAGAACAACAAGGGAGAAGTGCTGACCAAGGTCCTCTATAATGAGAAGGAAGTCCTCATCCCCGGCATCGAGCCTGTTTCAGGCCCTTATTACCGCTGGAACGAGCTGAAGGCCCACTTCATCAAACTGTGTGACGAGGCAGCTGAGCCCTGGGTAAGGGCCGCCGCCCACGGAAGATAGGATTACTGCCCGATGCCCAGCTCACGGGCTTTTTCTTCCATAAGCTTGTAGGCGGCGTCGTAATCGTTCGGAATCACTCCGTCGAGGATGGCGTTCTTGACGTATTCCTTGATGGTCCCTATCTGGTTGCACGGAGGAATGCCGTATTTCTCCATTATGAGGTCCCCGGTGATGGGGTTCTTGAAATTGCGGATGCGGTCCTTCTCTTCAACCTCCTTGATCTTATCCATTACAAGGTCGTAGTTGCGTTTATACAACTCGACCTTTTTGTCATTCTTGGAGGTGATGTCAGCCTTGCAGAGCACCATCAGGTCCTCGAGGTCGTCGCCTGCCTCGAAGATGATGCGGCGCACGGCAGAATCAGTGACTTCGTCGGTGACGAGGGATATCGGACGCATATGCAGCTGGACCAGTTTCTGCACGTATTTCATCTTCTCGTTGAGCGGCATTTTGAGCTGCTTGAAGATGCCCGGAATCATCCTGGCGCCGATGAAATCGTGGTTGTGGAAGGTCCATCCGATGGCAGGGTCCCACTTCTTGGTGGCAGGCTTGCCGACGTCGTGCAGCAGGGCGGCCCAGCGAAGCCAGAGGTTGTCGCTTACCTCAGCCACATTGTCCAGCACCTGCAGCGAATGCCTGAAGTTGTCCTTGTGGCCGCGTCCTTCCATCGTCTCTATGCCCTTGAGGTTCGCCACCGCCGGCAGGATCAGCCTCAGCAGGTCGCAGCTGTCGAAAAGTTCGAAGCCCCTCGAGGGCTTGGGGGCGAGAAGGATCTTGTGCAGCTCTTCGGCGATACGCTCCCTTGAAAGGATAGCCAGCCTGTCGCGGTTGCGGCGGATGGATTCGAGAGACTCGGGGACTATGGTTAGTCCAAGCTGTGTCGAAAACCTGATGGCGCGTATCATCCTCAGAGGGTCGTCGCTGTATGTGGTATCGGGGTCGCAGGGGGTGCGGATGATGCCGTTGTCCAGGTCCTGGATGCCGCCGAAGGGGTCTACCAGGGCTCCGAAATCCTCCTCCTGAAGACTGAAGGCCATTGCGTTGATGGTGAAGTCACGCCGCAGCTGGTCGTCTTCCAGAGTGCCGTTTTCCACTATGGGATTGCGGCTGCCGCGGTTGTAGGATTCCTTGCGGGCGCCGACGAATTCAACCTCTATGCCTTTGTATCTCAGCATCGCTGTGCCGAAGTTCTTGAACACCGACACCTTGGTGCGGAGCTTCGCCGCCACGGCGGCGGCCAGCTCGATGCCGCTGCCCTCCACTACGATGTCGACGTCGTTGCTGGGGCGGTGCAGGAACCAGTCCCGCACGTAGCCTCCTATGACGAAGGCCCTCACGCCGAGAAGCCGTGCCTGAGAGCTCACTATCTTGAATATGCTATGGTCAAGGGGGCCGTTCATACTGCTGATATTTCGTTGTACTTGGGCATCGAAGTCAGGAACTCGAAGCTGCCGCCTTCGTGGTCCAGCCTGGCCACGCAGGTGCGTCTGCCGTTGGTGATCATAATATAGTCCACATTGAGGACCATATTGTAGCGCACCACCTGGTCGATTACGCTGTCGGTCAGCTTCACCGAAGGAGCCTTGCACTCGACCAGCATAGCTGGGGAAAGGTCTCGTCCGTAGACTATGATGTCGGCGCGATACTGCAGCCCGTTGAATTTGAAGCCCTGCTCGACGGCTATGTGTGTGACCGGCACTTCCATCGCCCCCAGCAGGTTGGATATGACGCTCTGGCGGACTTCCTCCTCGGGAGTGCGCTCGACGTATTTCTTGCGGACAGGATCGAAAATCTGCGACATTACAGGCTTCAATGCTCGTTGCAAAGATACTCAAAAATAATTACCTTCGCCTTATGGCAAGAAACACCTCAGACACGGTCCAGCAGTATGCCTCAATCGAGGCCGACATCCTCGCCGGACGCTTCAGCCCCTACTACCTCCTTTTCGGCAAAGAGCACTTCTACATCGACAGGCTCTGCTCCCTGCTGATGGACAAGGCTCTGCCGCCCGAGGAGAGGGATTTCGGACAGCTGGTGTTCTACGGTGCCGACGCAGATGCCGCCCAGGTAGTCAGCGCCGCCAGGCAGTACCCGATGATGGTCTCCCGCCAAGTCGTGGTGGTCAAGGAAGCCCAGATGATGAGGAAGATCGAGCAGCTTGCCGACTACTATCCCAACATAATGCCGTCCACCATCCTCATCGTCTGCTACAAGACCCCGAACGAGGCCGGCAGCACGAAGAACATCGACAAGCGCACGAAGTTCTACAAGGATGCCGCGAAGGTCGGCGTCGTGTTCGAGTCCAACCCCGTCCCGGAGGGCCGCATCCCGCTGTGGATAGAGAAGTACGTGTCGTCGAAGGGGATGGAGATAACCCCGGACGCATCGATGATGATGGCCGAAGCCTGCGGCACCGACCTGAGCAAGATAGCCCTGGAAGTGGACAAACTGTCCAGGCTGTTCGCGCAGGATGCCGTCAAGCGCATAAGCGCGGACATCGTCGAGGAGAATGTCGGCATCAGCCGCGACTACAGCGTCTTCGAACTGACCAAGGCCCTTTCCGCCAAGGACACGGCGACTGTCTACCGCATCGCAGTGTTCTTCGGCCAGAGTCCCAAACGTTTCCCCATCCAGATGACGATGGGCGCCTTGAGCAGCCACTTCATCAAGCTGATGCGCTACCACGCCGCCGTGGCTGACCGCGCCCCGCGCGCCGAAATCGCTTCTGCAGTGGGCATCAACCCGTACTTCCTCGGGGAATATGAAACCGCAGCACGCAATTACCCCCTGAAGAAATGTATGAAGGTGATAGCCACGCTCAGGGAGTATGACTACCGCAGCAAGAGCAACGCCCGCGGCAGCGCCGACGACGGCGAGCTGCTGCTGGAGCTGGTTTCAAGGATTCTCAACGGATAATCTCCTCTCTCAGGGAAGCACTACGTCGACGATACGGCCGATCTGCGAGCTGTCGAACGGCCTTTCCACCCTGATGTAATTCCTGGTGTAACCGAACATCCTGCCGCCCTTGTCGGTGCTTTCGAAAAGGACCTGCTCGTGCCGGCCCTCGTTGGCCTTGCAGAAACTCTCGTGCAGCCTTGCGCAGAGTTCCTCGAGCATCTGCACCCTCTTGGTCTTGACACATTCCTGCACCTGGGGTTTCATCTTGGCGGCGACTGTGCCGGTCCTGCGGGAATAGGGGAAGATGTGGATGAACGCAGGCTCTATCTTCTCGAGAAAACGGTAAGTCTCCATAAAGTCCTCGTCGGTCTCGCCGGGGAAGCCGGCTATGACGTCGATGCCGAAGAAGACGTTGTCCATCTTCGAGCGGATGTATGCGACCTTCCGGGCGAAGAAGTCGGTGTCGTAGCGGCGGTGCATCGCTGCGAGGGTCTTGTCGCAACCGCTCTGAAGGGGGATGTGGAAATGAGGGAGGAACTTGGTGCCGGAAGCGATCCAGTCCACTATCTCGTCGGTCAGCAGGTTGGGCTCGATGGAAGAGATGCGGTAGCGCTCGATGCCGGCCACCTTGTCCAGCGCCTTTATCAGGTCGAGGAAGGTTTCCGACGTGCTGCGGCCGAAGTCGCCGGTGTTGACGCCGGTGAGCACGACTTCCTTGATGCCCGCGGCGGCTATCTGCTCCGCCTGGGCTGTGAGTTCCGCTATGGAGATGTTGCGGCTGGCTCCTCTGGCCAGCGGCACAGTGCAGTATGTGCAGAAGTAGTCGCAGCCGTCCTGCACCTTGAGGAAGGAACGGGTCCTCTC
>JAGCZI010000016.1 GCA_017960085.1 Bacteroidales bacterium | reverse complement strand
GTGGCCGTAATTGTTGATGACCATAAGGCGTATCATCGGCCGGTTGCCCTTGTACAGCTGCCCGGACTCTATAGTTATGTCATTGCTCTTGCCGGTATGGATGACCGTCCTGTCCTTGAGGGCGAAACCGAAAACGGGATCGACGCTGAAATCCAGGTCGCCCGTGACATCCATTCCGTTCACGGTCTCATAGATCCTCCAGACGTTGAGGTATGAGTTGCCCCTCCAGTTGTCCCGGTTGTAGAAAGGAACGGTGTCGTCGCGACTGCCGACGACAGCGCAGTATCCGACTTCCACGTGGCCTCTTTTCTGGATGGCTTCGTTCATCAGAGGTTCGCTGCCGTAGGCATAGTAGCCGATGCCGTTTCCTGAGAACAATCCGCCGGAATGGCCGGCCACTGCAGCAAAGAGATGCGATTTGCGAACTCCGAGCATATTGCTGGTCATTGCGCCGGCAGAAAGGCCTTCAGCATATATCCTTGAAGCGTCTATCTGAGGATATTTCCGCAGAAGGACGCTGATGACAGCTTCGATGCCGTCAAGACCCATAGCGGCGTAGCCGTTGCCACCCTGCCATTCCATCTCCACCGCGATGAACCCTTTCTCTGCCGCCAGCTCTACAAAGCCTGAAGTCTCGCTCTGGGTGCGGGGATCATTGCGGTTGCCGTGGAGAAGCACTACGAGCGGCACGCTTCCTGCCGGGGCGTTCTGGGCCTGCAGGGGTATATACTCATACCAGAGATATTTGTCCGGATTCTCCTGCCTGCCGGGGGCATTTGCGTCCACCAGGGGATATTCGACGACGATGCGTTTCATCCCGGTCCTTTTGAAATCCGGAATGGACACGAGCTCGAAGTTCTTCACTCCCTCGGGATTGTCGATGCCCCTGCTTGAGTAGAAAGTGTGGTACAGGTTGTTATAGCGGTAGTTTGCACTCAGAACCCTGTTCCACGCATCTGCAAACAGCCCGGCTTCGGGTTCGCTTGTGTCAGTGTTCACTACAACTTTCAGAAGAGGGTCAGCCGGGGCTGAAGCTGCCGCTGCCTGGTAAGGCTTGGCTGTGCTGGAGGCCTTTCTGCCTCCGATATATGCAGGGACGGGATATTTGCACACTTTGCCCGGATCACCGTTGATCGAGACGATTCCCGCAACCACGCCGCTGAGGTCCGAAGGAGCGATATAGTTGTTGACGAAGGTGGCTCCGGAGCCAAGTCCGACAATCTTGATGTTGGTGGGGGAGCTGCCTCTTCCAAGCAGTTGCCGGAAGGCTGTCAGATCCCTTTCCTGCCATTTGTCGGAAGTCGGATTCACCAGCATTATGCGGCCTCCGAACTGCCTTAAGATATCGAGCATACCCAGCCTCTGTGCCATCTTCTTGGCGGAAGCCGCGTCGAGCTTTCCGTCGGGGAAGATGTAAAACACGGGACCATATCCTGCGCGGGAATGGATGTCGAACTCCCTGGACGAATTGTAGCTGAGGACTGATGTACCTTCCATCACGGAAAACTCATCGTCAGGCCCTTGTGCCCCCGTAGATTCGGGCTGGGCGATTGCAGCCGTTCCAATCATTGCGAGCAGGACTGCAGTAAAGAATCGTTGTATTCTCATATTGTGTAAAACAAACATAAATATAATCAAAACTTAGTGAATTCCTGGCTTTGCCCTGTGCGTCCATCCATCGTCATCAGCATCTCGACGACGCCGTAATAATCCCCGGCGCCCTGCGCCACTCCGTTGGACTTCAGGAAGCGGTCCATCATCCAATGCTGGACCTTGTCTATGATGCCGACCCGTCTCTCATTCCAGTACCGGCTGGAGCGGACGGAGTCTTCGATCACCTTGCTGTCAATGCCTGCCTTCCACTCGTCATAGCGCTCAGTAGGGAGGTTGGCCTTGGCGCTGGCGGAGATGTAGGGCAGGAGGGCCAGATGACCGCTGTAGCGGATTTCCGCTGAGCCGGACTGCCTGCAATAGACATACGCCCAGTAATTGGCTTCAGCTTCGCTGGTCACACCTGCCAGGTGGGCGAGTTCGTGAGCCATCGTGAAGGGATACTGCTCCTCCAGCAGCTCCTTGTTGAGCTGCGATTCGCAGAAGAAGGGCCCCATAAAGCCCAGCACCCCCACTGCGGAGTAGAGACGGTTGATGAGCGGAGCCTTAACGTGCTGCCACTTGTGGAATGCCGTATATCCGAAGGCAGTAACTTCAGTGGAATAATAATCCTTTATGCCGGCTTCGAGGCTTTCTTTGTCCAGCAGCGCAGCGCTGCCGGCAGCCTCGTTCAGGGCTTCAGTATAGTCTGTAAGGAAGCGGGCGAAGGCCTGCTCGTCGTAGGACGCCTTCTCGATGCCCAGCCTGTCATAAAGAGGAGTGCGGAAATAGTTGCACGCCCAGCCAAGATTCAGCCAGACCACAAGCCACATCGCCGCCCGTGCTGTCCTGCCCAGCCAGCTGAAGAACCCGGCTTTGCGGCGGATGGAGCGGACCAGGATGGCTATGAATGCAGCTACGAAGCCGATTACGACAATTTCTTCGAGAGAAAAGGGGACTGCGGAAGCGGCCAGCGACAGCACCGTGGAAATGGCAGGGTAGCAGTGTGCGGCGTAGAAATCAGCGAGGGGCGTCCACAGGCGGCATCCGACGGCGAATGCCAGCAGTACAAGCCCTATGATGTCGCTTTTCCGCATACAGAACAAATTTAGTGATAAATTAATTCCTATTTTTGCGAAAATTTAAGAAAATGAAAAAGATCTCGATTCTGATGATGGCTGTCGCTGCAATGACAGTGATCGCTTGTTCCTCGAACATTGCTAAATATGATGTGACTGGTGTGAATGCTCCGCAGGACGGTGCTGTTGTATATCTGGTGGACCGCATCCTGTCTGCCCCCATCGACAGTGCGGTCGTGGCCGGCGGCTCTTTCAATATGAAGGGAAATGCCGAAAAGAATGCATTCCTGTCGGTCAGCTTTGATGACGACTGGTATTACCCGCTTTTCAATGACGGCAAACCTATCCGCATAAACCTCGCAGACAGCACCCTAACCGGTTCGCCCCTCAACACCAAACTCTCCGAGTGGGATAAAAAAGACGCAGCCGCTTATGCCGAGTACTACAGTTTCATCGAAGACTTTCTGTCTCTGCCGGAGGCTGAGCAGCAGGCCAGGGAAGAGGAGTTCGTAGCACAGTATGAAGACAAGCTGCAGAAATACACTGACTCTTTTATGAACATCATCGAGGAGAATATGGACAACCTGATCCCCGTAGCCTTCATCTCTCACGTGCCCTCACTGGCCGGCAAGGATAAATTCAATGAGCTTGTAGCTTCAGACGCTCCCTTCGCTCAGCATCCCTATGTTCTGGATCTCAAGCGCAGGCTGGACCTTACCGAGGCCCTGCAGAAGGCGGTCGCCGGCAACCAGCAGACAATCGTAGGCCAGAAGTTCCTGGACCTCGAAGAAGCAGATCCGGACGGCAAGATGCACAAGCTGAGCGAGTACGTAGGACAGGGCAAATGGGTGCTTGTCGACTTCTGGGCCAGCTGGTGCGCCCCCTGCAAGGCTGAGATGCCGAATGTGGTGGCTGCCTACAAGAAATACCACAGCAAGGGATTCGACATCGTTGGCCTGTCATTCGACAAGGAGAAAGACCCCTGGCTCCAGGCAATCAAAGACTGGGAAATGCCCTGGATCCATCTCTCAGACCTGAAATACTGGGACACCAAGGCCTCCGAAGTCTATTCAGTCAATGCTATCCCCGACAACCTGCTCATCGACCCGCAGGGCACAGTCGTAGCCCGCGGCCTCCGCGGCGCTGCCCTGGAAGCACGGCTGGCGGAGATATTCGAGTAGTCGGATGACTGATTTCGCAGCGATAGATTTCGAGACGGCTAATGAGCAGCCGTCGAGCGTGTGCAGCGTGGGGGTTGTGATTGTGCAGGGTGGGGAGATTGTGGATTCGTTCTATAGCCTCATCCGTCCGGAGCCGGAGTATTATCAGTGGTTCTGCCAGCGGGTTCACGGGATTTGTGCGGAGGATACTTATTGCGCGCCGGTGTTTCCGCGGGTGTGGGAGAAGGTGGCTCCGATGATCGAGGGGCTGCCGCTGGTGGCGCACAACAGCCGTTTCGACGAGGGCTGCCTGAAGGCTGTGCACAGGGTCTATCAGATGGATTATCCGGACTATGTGTTCCACGATACTCTTGCAGCTGCGCGGCGGCATTTCGGACGCAGCATTCCAGACCATCAGTTGCAAACTGTAGCTGCCGCCTGCGGGTACGAACTCGTCAATCACCATCACGCGCTGGCCGATGCAGAGGCCTGCGCACGCATCGCCCTGCTGATTTTGTAGAAAAAATGGTATTTTTGCGCTTCGGATATGAAGTCATTTTTTCTTTCTCTGCTTGGGGTGACTGCCAGGATGAGTCCCTATCTGCTGTTGGGTTTCCTGATAGCCGGTGTGCTGCACGTGTATGTGCCCAGGAAGTTCTATACACGCTTCCTGTCCAGGGATAACAAATGGGCTGTGCTGTGGGCCGCCCTGCTCGGCATCCCGCTGCCTCTGTGTTCCTGCGGAGTGATTCCGACGGCTGTCGGGCTCAAGAACGAGAAAGCGTCCAACGGTGCGGTGGCTTCATTCCTGATAGCAACTCCCCAGACTGGCATCGATTCCATACTTGCAACATTCTCTATGATGGGGCTCGGTTTCGCCCTGATTCGGCCGGCTGCTGCCTTGATTACGGGTGTCTGCGGCGGTTTCCTGGTCAACCGGCTTGTGCCTGAGAATGCTTCAGACGAGGCTTGCTGCCAGTTGACAGAGGCTCCCAAGGGAAGTCGTTTTTTCAGAGTCTTCCGATATGCATATTTCGAGATGATGCAGGACATCGGCGCAAGACTTCTCGTCGGTCTGGTCATCGCCGCCCTCATACAGGTGGCGGTCCCTGATTCATTTTTCCTTTCATTCGGTAGCAATACGCTTCTGCAGATGGGAGTCATCCTGCTGGTCGCAATTCCTATGTATATCTGTTCGACCGGGAGCATCCCTGTGGCTGCGGCGCTTATTATGAAGGGCCTGTCCCCGGGAGCGGCTATGGTTATGCTGATGGCCGGGCCGGCGGTGAACATTGCGTCCGTCCTGGTTGTGCGCAAATCAATGGGAGCCCGCTTCACTACTGTCTACCTTCTCACCATCATCGTCTTCTCGGTTCTTTTCGGGCTGCTGGTAAATGCGATAGGACTGGGAGCGACGATTTCAGAACACGCAGCTCACGCCCACGGTCATACGGCAGTGCCGGGTCCTTTCGGCATCGTATGCACCGTACTGCTGCTGATTATGATTATTAATGCACTTGCTATGAAACTGTTCGACCGTTTTAAAAAGGCGCCGGCCGAGGAAGGCACAATTGTCTACGGCGTCGAAGGTATGCACTGCAACCACTGCAAGGCTGCCGTTGAGGAATCTGTCCATAAGGTAAAGGGTGTCAGCGAGGCTGTCGCCACTCCTGCCGCAAATACACTTGTCGTGAAGGGCAATGCCAGGGAGGAGGACATCCGCAAGGCTGTGGAGAAGGCTGGGTTTACATTTACCGGACCTAAACAATAATCATCCTGCCGGCGGCCTGTTCTATGAAAACCATCCGACTTGCGCGCGAAGACGATTTGACGGCAATTATATCCGTCATAGAGGCGGCAAAGGGGATTATGCGCGCCTCCGGCAATATGCTCCAGTGGAACGACGGCTATCCTTCGCAGTCTGTAATACTTTCCGATATAGCGGCCGGGAACGGCTTCGTCATCTGCGAAGACGGCGGGATTGTGGCTTACTTCGCCCTGATCGCTTCTCCCGAGCCGACCTACAATGCAATCTACGGCGGGGAGTGGCTTGACGACGAAAAGCCGTATCACGTAATCCACCGCATCGCCAGCACAGCGGAATCCCACGGCGTTTTCTCTGCCATTATGGATTATGCCTTCAGTGTGGACGGCAACATCCGCATCGATACACACAAGGACAACAGCATTATGCAGCATAACATCCTCAAGCACGGATTCAGCTACTGCGGCATCATTTATCTCCTCTCCGGCGACGAGAGGCTTGCATATCAGAAGGTAGTACAATGAAAGTAATCCTGGCTCCCGATTCGTTCAAAGGCTGTATGACAGCCGTCGAAGTGGCAGCGGTTATGGCGGCTGCCCTGCGAGAGCAGCATCCCGACTGGGAGATAGTGGAGCTGCCGCTGGCTGACGGAGGTGAAGGGACTGTGGAGGCAGTTATGTCTTCTCTGGGCGGAGAGCTTCGGCAGGCGGTTGTGTCCGATCCGCTGGGCAGGCAGGTTGCTGCAAGCTATGGCCTATGTGGCGATCTGGCTGTCGTTGAGGTGGCGGAAGCTTGCGGCCTGAAGCATCTGGCTCCTTCCGAGAGGAATCCGCTCATTGCGTCGAGCCGGGGAGTGGGGGAACTGCTGCTCGCTGCCCGCAGCCAAGGTGCGTCCCGCTTCCTCATCGGTCTCGGCGGAACTGCAACCTGCGACGGAGGTGCAGGGATGATGGACGTTCCTGGATTGAAGGAAGCCCTCGAAGGCTGCAGTTTTGAATTGCTCTGCGACGTTGACAATCCTTTC
>JAGCZI010000134.1 GCA_017960085.1 Bacteroidales bacterium | reverse complement strand
GGCCACTGCCTCTTCTATGAGCCGAAATTCTACCTGACTCATCCCATCGAGATTCTCAAGGTATGGCAGGGCGGACTTGCAAGCCACGGAGGAATCCTTGCCATCGTGTTCTGCGTCATCTATTATGCCCACAAGTATGGCCGCAAGAACGGCTTCGACGCGATGTGGATGTTCGACCGCCTGGCCATCGCAGGTAGTATCGCAGGCTGTTTCATCCGCTGCGGCAACCTTTTCAACTCCGAGATCTTCGGCGGCCCGACCGACTTGCCCTGGGGCTTCAAGTTCCCCCGTTCCATCGAATGGACGACTCTCTACGGCCCGAGCGTCTATCCTCCGGACGGCGTGGCCTGCCACCCCACCCAGATCTATGAAGCCCTGAGCTACCTCATCCTCGGCCTCGTGCTGCTGTGGCTCTACTGGAAGAAATCCGACAAGCTCTACAGGGGCACCCTCTTCGGTATTTTCTTCATAGTCCTATTCACTATGCGCTTCCTGATCGAATTCATCAAGAACGACCAGGTGGAATTCGAGGCTTCGATGCAGTTCAATATGGGCCAGCTGCTGAGCATACCCTTCATCATCGCGGGTGTCATCATCCTGGTGTGGAGCTTCCGCAAGAAGCTGCCCTTCCTCAGGGAAGGCTGGGATGAAGAGCCCAAGGCCCCCAAGGACAACGACCACCGCGCCAATCTCTCGAAAGATCAGCGTATGAGCGCCTCCAAGCGCCGTGCGATGGGAATCCAGTAATTTTCAGACTTTCACCCACTCGATTACGATGCCGCGGCGTTCCATTCCGCGGAACCAGGTCATCTGCCGCTTTGCGAACTGATGGATGGCGGTAGCCAGGCGGTCGCGCATTTCGTCGTAGGACAGCTGACCGGTCAGATAGAGGGTGACGAATTTGTATTCCAGACCGTAGTAGATAAGGTCCTCGGGGGCGATGCCGGACTCCATCAGCCCGCGGACCTCCTCCACCATTCCGGAGGCAAGGCGGGCGTCCAGCCGGGCGTCGATACGTGCGTTGCGCTCCTCGCGGCTGACGTCCAGGCCTATGTACCTGGTCTTCAGAGGAGGGAAGGCGGAGCGGTCCACCGGATGCTCCTGCTCGTAGATTGCAATCTCCAGCGCACGGATCAGCCGCTTGCGGGTGTCATAGTCCGTCGTGTTATGGAGCGTCTTGAGGGATGCCAGCCTGGCGATAAGGGTCTCGTCGCTCTCCTTTTCAAGCTCGGCGCGAAGTTCCGGATTCTGGGGCACGTCGGGCAGATGATAGCCCCTCGTCGCGGCCTCTATGTAAAGGCCCGACCCGCCGCAGAGGATAGCCGGCCTGCCGCGTGAAATCACATCCTGATAGGCCTTGTGGAAGTCCCGCTGGTAGCGGTAGATGTCGTACTTCTCGCCTGCCGGGACTATGTCGATCAGATGGTAAGGCACACCGTCGTAATCGGCCAGGTCCTTGCCCGTGCCGATGTCCATACCGCGATAGACCTGCCGCGAATCCGCCGACAGGATCTCCGCACCGGTCTCCTTGGCCAGAGCGACAGCATATTTCGTCTTCCCGCAGGCCGTGGGGCCCAGCACGCAAGTCAGGTCGTAATCCATATTACAAATTTAAAAAACTATTATATTTGCCCTGTTATGCCCAAAGCAAAAAGCAGAATAGAGATCAAGAACAAGAAAGCGTCCTTCGAATATGAATTCATAGAACGCTTCGTCGCCGGCATAGTCCTGTCGGGCACGGAAATCAAGTCGATCCGCGCCGGCAAGGCTTCGCTGGTCGACAGCTACTGCTATTTCTCGGGCACTGAGCTCTACGTGAAGAATATGAACGTGGCCGAATACTGGTGGGGCAGCTACAACCGCCACGACCCGCGCCGCGACCGCAAGCTGCTGCTCACCAAAAAAGAACTTCGCAAGCTCGCCCGCTCCATCAAGGAGAAAGGACTGACGGTGGTCCCAGTGAAACTGTTCATCGCCGACAACGGCTACGCCAAGCTAGACATCGCTCTGGCACGCGGAAAACGCGAGTTCGACAAACGTCAGAGCATCAAAGATAAGGATATGCGCAGGGAAAGGGACCGCGGACAAGGCGATTAATATCAATTATTTTTATATATTTGTATTTCTGACAGTAAAAAACAATACAAGCAGTATGAGCATATTTACATCTTCTATCGGGAAAAAGCTTATTATGAGTATCTCCGGCATATTCCTCGTGCTTTTTCTCACAATGCACATGGTCCTGAACTTCACATCTGTCTTCAGCGCTGAAGCCTTCGAGGCAGTGTGCAAATTTATGGGGAATCCTGTCGTTACCGTAATAACCCCTGTTCTTGCTTTCGGCTTCGTGATCCACATCATCTACGCCTTCATCCTTACCGCAAGCAACCTCAAGTCACGCGGCGGTCTCAAGAGGTATGAAGTAGCCACCAAGACTCAGGCTGACTCGTGGGCTTCCAAGAACATGATCTACCTCGGTGCTATCGTGCTGCTTGGCCTGGCCATCCACCTCACTCACTTCTGGTCAAAGATGCAGCTCGCCGAATTTACAGGCGGCGAGGCGGCAGATCCCAATATGCTGCTCAGCCAGACTTTCGGCAACGTTTGGATCACCATCCTCTATCTCGTATGGTTCGTAGCCATCTGGCTGCACCTCAGCCACGGCTTCTGGAGCGCACTGCAGACCATCGGATGGAACAACGACAAATGGCTCAAGAGACTTAAAGTGATCGGCATCGTATACGTCACCATCCTTATGGCAGGTTTTGCAATCACCGCCATCGTGGCCTGCTGCAAAGCCAACGGCCTACTTTAAGTAATCGCGGATTATAGCGTCCGAGACGAATCTGTCCCTGCGGCCGATGGAATAACGGCCGGTGGAGGCATCGAACGAAAGGTTGTGTTCAGCTGACTCTCCGAGCAACGAGGCTTCAACGCCCGCGGAGGTCCTCAGCCCCAACATAACCTTTTCGTTGTATATATCCACATCCGTGAGCGTCTCCCCATCCTTCGGGGCGCCCTCCTGCCAGCGGCCCAGGTCATCCACGTTCCAGCTGCGGCGGCGGTCTCCGTCGAACGAATGAGCCCCGGGCCCGAGGCCCAGGTAAGGCTCGCGACGCCAGTAAGCACTGTTGTGGCGGGAATGGAATCCCGGACGGCAGAAATTCGAAATCTCGTACTGAAGGAAGCCGTCGCCATCGAGAATATCCTGCAGCATAAAATACTGGCTGCGGCAGACCTCCTCGTCGGGCTCTGTGTAGCGGCCTGCGTCGGCAAGCTTGCTGAGCATACTGCCGGCGTCCAAGCTCATCTGGTAGGCGGAAATGTGCTGCACCCCGAAGCTGACGGCCTTGCGTATGTTCCTCTCCCATTGCGAATCCGTCAGCGCCGCATAGCCGAATATGAGGTCAAGCGACACATTGCCGAAACTGCCGGTGAGCAGGGCTACCGCCCGCTCGGCCTGAGCAGCGTCGTGCCGCCGGTTCATCCATCTCAGATGCTCATCGTCGAATGACTGCACCCCGATGCTGACGCGGTTCACCCCGCAATCCCTCCAGCAGCGCAGCAACTCCTCCCCGCCGCTGCACACATCGTCGGGATTGGCC
>JAGCZI010000015.1 GCA_017960085.1 Bacteroidales bacterium | reverse complement strand
CGCGGGATCCTTCGTCATCAGCGGGTCCATCGCATAGTCAGCCTTGGCGCGCCCCTCGATCTGGCAGTATGGCCCCCACATTTCCGGATAGCCGGCGGGAGTGGAGTCGAGGTCCAGCACGTCCTCGAAGATGTAGCTGGCAGTCGTGACTTTGGTGATGTGGCCGTCCTGAGCCCTCTCGAGCGCCCTGATTATCGTAGTGCCCGAAATGGAGAGGGGCCCCTTGTAGACCTGACTCTTGGCCGTCGGCACGTTGCCGTCGAGGGTATAGTAGATTTTGCTGCCTTCAAGCGCAGGGATTATTGTGAGCTGGAACGGCCCGTCCATCAGTCCGTGCGCCTTGCTGAAGGACGGCTGCACGTCCTCCACCGGCAGTTCCGGATCGAAAAAGTCCTCCTTCTGGCAGCCCGTCAGCAGAGCGCCCAGCCCCGCCGTCACTACAGCCGCCACAGCAAGCGCCGCTACCGGCCTTGCCAGCAATTTCGCGATGAAAGTATTCTTCATATTCCCGAATATACGAAAAATTGAAGAAATTGCAGCAAATCCTAAAGCAGACAGGCAGCAGAGGGCGTCAACATCAGATATTCAGAATGCCTTCCTGCTCGTGCGGCACGAAGGGGCCCTCTTTGCACTCGAAGATGACACTGCCGGAGGCCAGCGACTCCACTGTATGCCACACGCCCTTGGCGATGTCCACCCCGAGGCGGCCATCCTCCCGGCAGAGCACGACACTCTCCAGCACCGTCCCGTCGTCATTATATGTGGAGACCCGCACCTTGCCTCGCAGCACCACGAACGACTCGTCCTTGGTGGGATGCCGGTGGATGGGCACGACAGTCCCGGGCTCCATCGCGTTCAGGAAGCGGTGGCACTTGTCCTCCAGGCTCTGGTGGAAGTTGAGGTTCATCCTCAGCCGCGGCGATGCCTTAGCCTGGGCGGTGAGCTCATCAAGGAGTTGTTCGTCAATAATCATAGCAGTAATTATTTACGGATATCAAGGACGATAGGGAAGTGGTCGCTCATCTTGGAGCAGCCGTAAGGGTCGGTAATCATCCGGTAGGAGACCGCCTGCAGGCCGGCCACGAAGAAATGGTCGATGGGGCCGTGGCTCTCCTGCGGCCGAGTGAAGTTCTCGAAGGTGTCGTCCTCCGGCACGCCGAGCAGCACGCGGGCCGACTCCATCTGCAGCCCGGCCTTCTGGAGCGCGGCCAGCCGCACATTCCAGTCGCCGCAGGCCACGGCCATCTCGCAGTCAGTCAGCTGCTCATTCACCTGCTCCACCGTGCGGGCAGTAATCTCGCCGTCCCAGCTGGAGTGCACGTTGATGATGCGCACGCCATCCACCGTGCAGGCCTCCCAGCGCACTGCGACCTCGTGGTCCTGCCACTTCACGCCCTTGCGGACGAATATGGGATGGCTGATGTTCACCCCGCCCGACACGCGCCTGTAGCCGTCCGGCACGTAGCGTGTCGCCGGGAACAGCATCTCCTGGAAACAGAGAATGTCGGGGTCCAGATCCTCGATCATCCGCTCCATCGCCTCCATACGGGTGCGCCAGAACACGTCGCTGCCCGAATCGAGGTCACGCGTCCAGGTCCGCACATTGAACGACAGCACCCGCAGCGTAGAGCCGGTGGCCTCGCCGGTGGAGTCGCCGGACACCACAGCGGAAGCCTGCGGGGAAGCCGCAAACAACGCTTGTGCCTGTCCGCCAGCAAGCTCCTGCTTCAGCGGCGCACTGTCTTCACCTGCCATCCTGCAAGCAGTCAGCAGCCCACATAGCGCCAGCAAACAGCAGCCCGCCGCAATCATCGTTTTTTCCATAGGGAATTGCCGGCCTTATTCCTCCACGCCGTCGGCGCTTTCGCAGATGAAGACATCGTACTTGCCGGTCATCTCGGGGAAGGCCTTCAGGTATTTCTCGGTGACGGTCTGGCAGACGCTGTCCTTGAAGGCAGGGTCGATGAGCGCCATACAGCAGCCCTTGAAGCCCGCGCCCGAGAAGCGGCCGCCGTAGATGCCGTCGGTCTGAGTCATAATCTCGTAAAGCTTGATCTGCTCCGGAGCGCCGCTCTCCCAATTGTGGATGCTGCTCCAGCCGGATTCGAAGGACAGACGGCCATACTCCTCGATGTCGCCCCTGCGCCAGGCCTCAGCGCCCTTCTCCACGCGCTCGAACTCGGTGTACCAGTGCTCGCAGCGCTTAGCCCAGGGCTCGGGAAGACGGCTCTTCAGTTCCTCATAGACCTGCCGGGGCACATCGCGCGCCATCGCGTCCTGGAACTTGCCGTACTCCATACCCGCGAAAGCCTGCAGGGCATAGACGCCGCTGCGCAGCTCGTCCACCCTCATATTGTACTTCGACCCGGCCAGACTGTGCTCCAGCCCGGAGAAGAAGATGGCGATGCTGTACGGCTTCATCTGCGCACTCTGGGGGATCAGCTCGTAGCTGCCGTCCCGGGTGTCCAGATAGAGCAGATGGTTCTTCTTGCTGAGCACCTCGCAGCTCTGGTCCAGCTTGCCGATGCTCACGCCGACATAATTCTTTTCGGCGATATATGCTATTTCAATGAGGTCCTGCTTGCTGAGGGTGATGCCGTTCACCTTGCAGAGAGCCTTGAGGAATGCAATCGTCACTGCCGCAGACGACGACAGACCGCCGATGGGCAGGCTGCCCTCGATGACGCCGCACAGGCCGACGTTCAGCCTGAAGCGCTTCTCCAGCGCCCAGGTCGCGCCGCGCAGATAGTCCGCCCAATCGTCCTGCTTGCGTGCAGGCACTGATTCGATGTGCCACTGGGCGCGCTTGGGAAATTGCAGGGACGTCATCTCAACCACGCCGTTCTGCTTGGGAGAATAAGCGATGTGGATGCCCTTGTCGATGGCCAGGCCCGTGATCTTGCCGAGGTTGTGGTCAGAATGCGCACCGATGGGACAGATGCGGTAAGGACAGAACGCGATGCCCTCCGGCTCGCGCCCGTAAACTTCATTGAAACGAATTACACTTTTCATATTGACAAAAAAACTACAATGCCCGCCGACCGGCTCACCTGGCCCGGCAGGTAAATGCAAAAGTACCAAGATTTTCAGACATACGAAAGTGGCGGCGATGCCCGATGCCCAGCCGCATAAATGAATGTCCATCCTAATACCTAAAAACTTGCCGTTATCGGCAAAAATGGATATATTTGTATGCGTGAGAAGACAAACTTGCCGATAATTGCCAACGAGAATACCCACGAATATGGAGTATATATCAGTCAGTGAATTCGCCCGGAAGCGCGGCCTGCCGGAGCGGACGGTGCGCAACTGGTGTGCCGCCGGGAAGATTCCCGGAGCATTCCTGACCGGCAAGACCTGGAACTTGCCGGCCGATGCAGAACTGCCGGTTCGCGGCGCAGGAAAAAAGAAACCCTCAATCCTTCTCAAGCGACTGAGAGAAGAAAAAGAGGGTAAAATCAGCGGCGGAATCTACCACCGCACTCAAATTGATCTGACCTACAACTCCAACCACATCGAGGGCAACAGGCTCACCCACGAGCAGACCCGGTACATCTTCGAGACCAACACGATCGGCATCACGGAAAACAGCATCAATGTAGATGACATCGTAGAGACTACCAACCACTTCCGCTGCATCGACTACATCATCGACCACGCCGAAGACCGGCTGTCGGAATCCCTCATCAAAGAACTCCACCGGCTCCTGAAGACCGGCACTTCAGACAGCCGGAAGGACTGGTTCAACGTGGGCGATTATAAACGCCTGCCCAACGAAGTCGGAGGCAACGAAACCTGCCCGCCCGAACAAGTCCACGCAAAGATGGCAGCCCTTCTCAAGGCCTATAATGCCAAGGCCGAGAAATCACTGGAAGACATCATCGACCTCCACTGCCAGTTCGAGCGCATCCATCCCTTCCAGGACGGCAACGGCCGCGTCGGCCGCCTGATGATGTTCAAGGAGTGCCTTGCCGGCCACATCGTCCCCTTCATCATCACCGAAGAACTCAAACTCTTCTACTATCGCGGCCTTCGCGAATGGGGGCATATCGACGGCTATCTTTCAGACACCTGCCTTGCCGCCCAGGACCAGTACAAGTCGCTGCTGGACTATTTCAAAATCAAGTATTGACAAAACCGCACAACAGATAGTTTGAGGGGCCAGGACCAGCGGTCCGATGGCATTCTCCACGATGCCCAATCGCATAAAATGAATGTACTGCGCATTTCTTCATTATATGCGGCAAAAAATCGCTGATTTTCAAAAAAATAGCCGCATAAAATGAGGATCCGCCGGGATTTTTTCATTATATGCGGGGAAAATGAGCCGGAGAGCAAACAGATATCCCAAACCAGCATAGTCGTCCCGCCTACATATTCCGGAGCATACCCACCCAGTCTGAGGCAGCCTGAACGATGCTCACACTTTCAATTTCCGCTCACAATAGTGAACGGGTATCACCGGAACACTGAACGGGTATCGTCCGGAATACATAGTCTTTATCCTTGGCTGGCGACAGTATGAACCACGTGCGCATTTCTTCATACTGTCGCCACACAAATGCATTGCAAGAGGCTTTTTTCGAGATTTGCCGGCGGCAGTATGAACCACAGGTCATTTTATCCATACTGTGGTCGAGAAATGAGCGGGACATGATACCACTTACAAAGCCGATTTTCACGGATTCGCAGCCCCGGCCCCACAGGGCCCTCCAGGGCACATTGCAAAAATCCGTGGCAGGATTTCCCGCCACGGATTTTTGAACCCCCGTCTGTGGGTGCCTCTGGAAGAGCCGCCGCCATTCCGTGAAATTTGGGTTTCGGTGGGACGGCGCAGTTAGCTAAACATCCCTCGTCACAAACTCCTCCATAGTCTTCCGCTCGCAGTGCATGGCCGAAGGCTTGCTGTCCGCAGCAGGATAGCCCACATTGATTATGGCCACCAGTTCGTAGTCCTCAGCGCCCGGAAGGATGTCCCGTAGCAACGCCGGGTCAAAAGAGCCGACCCAAAGCGTAGCGAGGCCTTCGTTCTCCGCGGCAAGCATAAGATAAGTGGCGACGATTGCAGCGTCCACCTCGGCGCCGTTCTTGCCGTCGTAACGCCTCACCCACGCCTCAGTCGGACGACAGCCCACCACAAGAAGCAGCGGCGCGCCATAGTTGGAGCGCGTGACGCCCTTGATGGCCTCCAGCGTCTGCGGATTTGAGACCGCCCAGATATGGACCGGCTGCTTGTTCACCGCCGTCGGCGCAATCCGCCCGGCCTCCAGGATCCGGTTCACCTTCTCCCGCTCAACACCCCGTGTCGCAAAAGCGCGACAAGAGTATCTTCGATTCAGAACATCATTGAATTCCATAGGCAAAAAACTAATACTCCAAAGATAAGGATTTCGATAGTATTGAGCAGTAGTTAAGCAGATCAAAACTCGTATGGAACATATTCTGGAGCATACTCACCCAGTCTGAGGTTGGCTGAAGGATGTTTGTCTGAAAAGTACTGCACTGTTGTTTCTGATTTCACTATAATATCTATTTCGGCTCACACTTGCAAAGCCGATTTTCATGGATTCGCTGTCCCGGCCTCACAGGGCCTTACAAGGCACATTGCAAAAATCCGTGGTAGGATTTCCCGCCACGGATCCTTGAACCCCCGTCTGTGTGTGCCTCTGTAGCTGCTGCCGTCATTCCGTGAAAGTTGGGTTTTGAGGTCCGCAGGCGACAGTATGAACCACAAGCACATTTCTACATACTGTCGCAATACAATAGCGATCTTGATGTTGGCGATGAGATAGGCGAAGACTTTGACCCATACTTCTTTGACCTTCACGGTGCTCGCAGGCGAGTGGACAATTTCCAAAGCACTATTCGCGAAGCAAGGTGGGTTTTTATCATCAACGCAAGTAGCCTGGATGCATCCTTTGTGCACCAGGCCACTCTTTTTTACGTCTAATCATTCTAATCAGGATTTCACTCTAATACTAACTTCGGCCTGCTGGATTTCCATCCACATGGCTCCCGTTTATCAAGGATTACCCACAAGTGTACCGACCGAAGCCTCGAACAGAACCGCCAAGAGCACTACGAGAAATCGAAGATGACTTGACCTGGAGCGGCGGCAGCAATCCCTTTGCAGTCGAGCGCAGTAAACTTATCAGCATTCTTGATTTTGAGTGTTGTACCTTTGTTTAGTACAGAGGCAACGCCTTTCAAATCAAAGGCTGTATACGAAAGTGCATCAACCACGAGGTTGCCACCCACCTGAGCAATACCTTTTAAATCCAACGCTGTTTTCATACGAATAACCACTTGTTAGAATTAACAACATCTGGGTTTTGTTGCCAGCCAAGCAAACCAACGCTTTTAACCAGGGGATTTGCGCCCCGTACTTGTAGTTTCATCCATCTACCACTTAATAGGATAGTTCGGATTTACGGGCACAAGCGGCCCATCCACATAGAAGCTAGCGCCGAACTGCGTATTACAGCCATGACAAAGAGGCACAATGTACCACTCATCACCGCCGAATACGAGTTGTACATGTGCGCCGTCCGTGGCTGTTCTATAGCAGCCATTCCGGTGACATGTGCCAGCCTTGAGACCCGTTTTCTTCTCCCAGTAATCTAACCAGGATGCGTAACCGGCAGGAGCGGGCCTCGATCCCTCTTGCAGGTTTCGTACAAAATATTGTGACATAGTGTCAATCGCCCCATTTAGCTTGCGGCTTCTGCAGCCTGTCAATTGATTGTTAAGGTAAAGGTGACAGCGCCTTCACCCGCGCAATAATCAACCCTTATGCCAAATTAAAATTATGTCAAAATGTCAGTTTAATTGTCACATAAGGTCAAAGTGGCCCAATTTTCACAATAAAATAGCAATACTTTGCTATTTTATTGTGAAAATCCGGAAATTATCCTTACCTTTGCTTACGACAACCAGACAACTGACACGCCATGATACAGGAACTGAAATTCAAGAACTTTTTGTCATTCCGGGATGAAGCCGTTTTCAGCTTCGAGCCTACAAAAGATGAGCCCATTAACCGTGTTGCCATTATGGCAGATGGCACCAAGCTGCTTCGATTTGCAGTAGTGTTTGGGGCCAATGCGTCCGGCAAGTCCAATTTCATTGAAGCGTTCGATTTCCTGCGTAGGTTCTGGACGCAGGTGCCGAACAGGAACGACCTGTCCACGCGCGTTGTCCCCTTCCTGCTGGACAAAGATACTCCCAACGAAGATTCATTTTTCGAGATGAAGTTCTATGTGGGCGATGTGCGCTACTGGTACAAACTCAGTCTCAACAAAGAGCGGGTCTCCAGCGAATCGTTATATTTCTATGAGTCCAACCGCCCTACCCGCATATTCTGGAGAGAGTATGCGGATGGAATGTCCGTTGTCAATTTTAACCCTGCAGCGGTAAAACTCAGAGCCACGGAGATCGAAGCCATTAACATCAACTGCTGGAAGAACATGTCGCTCTTCGCTTCAATGACTAAGGTAAACATCAGCATCCCCCACATCAGCGACGTTATAGGATGGATTCGCAAAACGTTATTACCAGGAATTGATTACCGGACAGAATTGACCGGGTATGCGAAAGAAAAGATGCTCAAGGAAGAGGGATTCCGTCTGTATCTTCAGGAGTTTATCAAAACAGCCGATCTGAGAATCGCCGAAGTCAAGGTAAAAGAGACAGTACATACACTCAATGAGCAGCAGTTGAAGGTAATCTCTGATGCTCCTTTCCTAGATGAAGAGCAGAAGAAAGAGATCTTGTCCAGCGGGTCCATCAGCGATATTGACGCCGGATTCTTAATAAGAGTCAAGAATGCCCGTGGTGTAGAAGAGTATATCTTGCCAGAAAATAGCCAGTCTTCCGGAACAACTCGCGTGATTGAATTGGAGTCTGCCATCTACACCACCATAAACGAGCAGGCGTTCCTGCCTGTAGACGAGGTGGAAGCGTCGCTGCACCCATTCCTTCTTGATTTTATCCTAGATCGGTTCCTCAAAGAAGACAACAACAGGTCTCAGCTTCTGGTCACCACACATTATGACCCGTTGCTAGACGTGATAGATGACCTCTTTGGCAAAGACTCAGTCTGGTTCACCGAGAAGAAGGAGGATGGTAATACGGAACTCTTCCCCCTGACTGATTTCAAGGGGCTGAATAAGCTATCATCCATACGCAAATCTTACAAGAACGGCCAATTTGGCGCCGTTCCTGAAATCTACGTGTAAAGGTTATGTCGAGAATGAGAAAAGAACGCGAGCTGAGACGCTCGCGAATCACGGTGATTGGAGAAGGGTTGACCGAACGCTGGTACTTTGAGCACCTGCGCTCAATCAAAGGATACCGTTATGACTGCAAGCCCAGGTTCTTTGCCCACCAGTCATACGAGGAAATGATGAAACTAATTGACTGGGTTCTCCAGAATGAAGGAATAGCAGTCTGTGTATGTGATGCTGACATCACGCGCGACAACGAGGAGCGTCGCAAAAAGCTTCTGGAGATGAAAGCAAACTACGCCAAGGAAACGCGTGTCCTCATCTGCGACAGTATGCCTTCCATTGAGTTCTGGTTCCTGATTCACTACATTAACACCCGCAGGTACTACAAGGACTCCGATGTTGTCAGCAAAGTCTTGAGAAAGTTCATCACAGGCTACGAAAAAAACGGACCTTTCCTTGAAAAACAGAACTGGGTTGCTGAAATGAGTACTGATGCGAGACAGAGCGATGCCTGCAAACGGGCGGCACTTCTTGGTCCTCAAAACGAGTCCTACTCAGAAATTTATAAAGCCATCGCGCTTTTTGCCGAGACGGTACTCAAGAATAATTGACCGTGCCAGGATAACCGGCAATGATACCCCCAAGACTTCCCCACTTGACTCCCATCTACATCCCAGCTGGGGTGCAAATCATTTCCGAAAAGTTCCAGAATGTTAACGGAAGCTTGAAGTGCAGTGATTACAGCAACAATGCTGTAATAGGTAACTTTGCTTGTACATTTTTGGGCAAAGGTAAATGGACATTTTTTCGTAAAGTAAAATGTACATCTTAGCCGTAAAACGCAAAGGCATCCATAACTTTGTAAATCACGACAAATACAAAGGCTATGGATGCACAAAGACTCACGAGTTCACAAAGGAAACTCGTAATGTGGTACAAAGTTACAGAATTAAAATCAAAAGGTCTACACTGCGTGCAGATTGCCCATGAGTTGGGGTTGCATCGGCACACAGTGGAGAAGTATGTCAAGATGACCTTGGAGGAGTTCCAAGCCAGCCAGGCGTATGAGCGGGACTTCAAGTACAAGCTGGACATCTTCGAGCCACAGGCGAGGGTCAACGTCCAATGCTTTGCAGTTATCTACAAGGGAGTAGACGACTGCGGATCTGACGGCGGCTCCAGATGTCAGCTGAAGGAACTCCCCTGAGTTGTCGTTTCCCTGTTTCGTGGCATATTTGCGTTTTGCGTCATAGAACTTCCAGGCGGGTATCCCAAGTTCTTCAAGCCGCTGCTTCTGGCTCACATTATTCTCGTCG
>JAGCZI010000133.1 GCA_017960085.1 Bacteroidales bacterium | reverse complement strand
GCAAAGGATGACGCCGAAAGTCAAGTGGATGACAGCAATCTCCCACCATCCGCACAGAATCCAGATTATGTTCATTGCGGTCGAAACGCAGCCGGGCTCTCCTGGCTTGTCCACAATCTCGTGACCGAAGGGCCACAGGGCATATGTTCCGAATTTGAATAATTGGACGCCGAATGGAATTCCTATGAAGGTAAGACACATCAGGAATCCCACGAGATAGTATATCATCGCTACCAGGAAACCTCCGAGCAGAAACCACAGGATATTACCGATTGTTTTCATTGCAGTATGAGATTATTGACAGCGCAATTTAGTGATTATTGTGCTAAATTTGGATGATTGTTAGCATATACCGCAATGAGCAAAGGGTCTTTTGTCACTTGGATGATATTGTCATTACTCGTCGCAAGCTGTTCATACCGCACGACTGACGACGGCTACAAGATTAATTCAGACGGGATTATCGTTACTGAAGTGCCGCACAGGGCGAAAGGACAGACCGATGTCCTCGGCCTGACCGTCCCTGCGATGGATACGGTGCGCGTGGGTTTCGTGGGGCTGGGGATGAGGGGCAGCGATGCCGTGGTGCGTTATACCTACGTTCCCGGAGTGAAGATCACTGCCATCTGCGACGTAGAGCCTGACCGTGTCAAGGCTTCCCGGAAAGACCTTGCCGAACGCGGTTTCCCGGCCGCTTCAGAGTATACCGGCGATTTGGAGGCCTACAAGAAACTCTGCGAAGACCCGAATGTGGACCTGGTGTATATCTGCACCGACTGGGAGCATCACGTGCCGGTAGCCCTCTATGCTATGGAGCACGGCAAGCACGCTGCCATAGAAGTGCCTTCGGCATATTCGCTGAAAGACTGCTGGGCCCTTGTGGATATGGCTGAGAAGACACGTCTGCACTGTATGATCCTGGAGAACTGCTGCTACGATTTCTTCGAGCTGTCAACCCTCCAGATGGCGCGCGAAGGCCTTTTCGGAGAGGTGGTTCACGCCGAAGGAGCATACTGCCACAATCTCGACCCCTATTGGGATGAATACTGGAACAGCTGGCGCCTGACCTTCAACAAGGAGCACAGGGGAGATGCATATCCCACACACGGCTTCGGTCCTGTATGCCAGGTGCTCAACATCCACCGCGGCGACAGGCTCAAGACTCTGGTGGCGATGGATACAAAAGCCTTCAACGGTCCGAAGCACGTGGCGGCACGCGGCGGTGAGAATCCCGACGACTTTGCTAACGGAGATGTCTCAACCACCGTCATCCGCACTGAAAAAGGCAAGACTGTCCTCATAGAGCACGATGTGATGAATCCACGTCCTTACAGCCGTATGTATCAGGTAGTGGGAACGGAAGGATATGCGGGTAAATATCCGGTCCAGCAGCTCTGTTTCAGGAAGGAGGCCCTGGCCGGCGAAGCAGTGGACTATGCGCACCTGAAAGGAGAGACCGTGCTGACCGGCGATAAACTTGATGAATTTATGGAGCAGCACCGCAGCCCCATACTGACTCCCGAACTGGAGACTCTTGCAAAGGAAGTCGGAGGCCACGGCGGTATGGACTTCATAATGGACTACCGGCTCATCTACTGCCTGCGCAACGCCCTTCCACTGGATATGGATGTCTATGACCTTGCCGAATGGTGCTGCGTCAGCGAGCTGTCGGCTATTTCTATGAAGCACGGCGGCCGGCCGGTCGAAGTGCCGGACTTCACCCGCGGAGCCTGGGACAGGATTGACGGTTTTTCTTATGCTTTTGCTGAATAGTATGGCAGACCTCATAGAAATAGCAGGCCGTTTTGCCCTGAATGCAGCCCCTGTCGAGGTCAAGCCTCTTGGGGAGGGCTTTATCAATGACACATTTGTCGTAACCACTGACGGCCCGCGCCGTTACATCCTGCAGCAAAAGAACAAATCTGTCTTCCCGGACGTTCCCGCGATGATGGACAACATCGCCGCCGTGACGGCGCATATCAAGAAGAAAGTGGCGGACCCGCTGAGGGAGACACTGACAGTAATCCCGGCTGCCGACGGCAAGCTTTATCACCAGGATGACGAAGGGGAATACTGGGCGGTCTGCCTGTTCATTGAAGATACCGTGACATACGACGTGGTTTCATCTGCTGAAATGGCCCGGCAGGGAGGCATCGGCATCGGACGGTTCCAGGCGCTGCTGGCCGATTTCGACCGACCGCTGGCTGAAGTCATAAAAGGTTTCCATAACATCCGCTGGCGTTTCACCCAATGGGACGGCAGCCTGAAAGCTGACAAGGCCGGAAGGGCCGCCTCAGTGGCCGAAGAGATAGCCTTCGTGGAGGAGCGGCGCGCCCGGATGCTTGCCTTCTGGAAGTTGGTGGAGGACGGAGTGCTTCCGCGGCGCGTGACGCACAATGACACCAAACTCAGCAACATACTCTTCGACAAGAGCAGCGGCGAAGTTCTCTGTGCCATCGACCTCGACACCGTGATGAGTAGCACTTCCCTGAACGACGTGGGAGACGCCATCCGTTCCTACGCCAATGCTACCGTCGAGGATGATCCTGATTACGGGAAGGTGGCTCTGAGGCTGGATATGTACGAAGCATATATGGACGGCTATCTGTCCGAACGGAGTGGCAGCCTCACTGCTTCCGAAAAGGAATGGCTGGCCTTCGCTCCGCTGTATATAACTTATGAGCAGGTCCTGCGTTTCCTGATGGACTACATCGACGGCGACACTTACTACAAGATCAGGTATGCAGGGCACAACCTCGTGCGTACCCGCTCCCAGATGGCCCTGCTGAGAAGTATGGAGGCAAACTACGGGGCGATGCAGGACATTGTTAGAAAACTATTGTATAAATTTGAATAATCTTAAACCAATCAACTATGAAGCTTCTTAGAATTGCCGCAATGACGCTGTTCTGCGCTGTCATTGCCATCTCCTGCAAGGAGAAACCCGTT
>JAGCZI010000132.1 GCA_017960085.1 Bacteroidales bacterium | reverse complement strand
GGTCAAGGACAAGGACTTTGAGAATAAGATAAGGCCGCAGGATTTCACTTCGTTTCACGGGCAGCAAAAGATAATTGACAAGCTTGAGATATATGTCAAAGCTGCTATGATGAGGGGTGAGGCGCTGGACCATATCCTTTTCCACGGCCCTCCCGGCCTGGGAAAGACTACTCTCGCGCATATAGTAGCCAATGAGCTTGGAGTGAATATGAAAATCACTTCAGGACCTGTGCTTGACAAGCCCGGCGACCTTGCCGGCCTGCTGACTTCCCTCGATCCGGGAGATGTGCTGTTCATCGACGAGATACACCGCCTCAGTCCTATAGTGGAGGAATATCTTTACTCTGCTATGGAGGACTATGTCATAGACATAATGATTGACAAGGGCCCCGGAGCCCGCAGCGTGCAGATAAACCTCAACCCTTTCACGCTCATCGGAGCGACCACCCGCAGCGGCCTTCTTACATCTCCGCTTAGAGCCCGCTTCGGCATTCAGGAACACCTTGAATATTACGACAGCGACGTGCTTTCGAATATTATAGTGCGCAGTGCGGAGATACTCGGTATAGGCATAGATGACAATGCAGCCCGTGAAATAGCGATGCGCAGCCGCGGCACGCCCCGAATCGCCAACAGTCTGCTGCGCCGCGTGAGGGACTTCGCCCAGGTGAAAGGCAGCGGCAGCATCGATCTTGCCATAACCCGTATCACTCTCGACGCCTTGAACATCGACAAACGCGGTCTGGACGCCATCGACAACAAGATATTGACTACAATCATAGAGAAATTCGGCGGCGGACCGGTAGGTGCCGGGACAATAGCCACGGCGATAAGCGAAGACGTAGGTACTCTTGAGGAAGTATACGAACCTTTCCTTATAAAAGAAGGTTTCATCAACCGTACTCCACGCGGCCGTGAAGCCACAACCCTGGCATACTCCCACCTCGGCCTGACAAGAGGCTCCAGGGACGGTGGAGCATCACTTTTCGACTAGACGTTCTCGTTGATTTTCTGAAGCAAGTATACGGCCTCTGAGATTGTTTTCACAGGCGATGACTTCATATACAGCTTATTGTCCTTTTCCGTAAGGGTGAAATGAAGTCCCGGACGCTGTATGAAATTCAAAATCGAAACAAAAACATCAGATTTGTAATAGGCGGACAGCTGATTGCTGACGAAATATGCCAGCATTATGCCTTTCTTGAGCACTATCTTCTCAAATCCGAGAGCTATGGCCAGACTGCGCAGCCGGATGATGTTTATAAGCTCTTCCGTCTGGGTCGGCAGCGGCCCGTAACGGTCTTCCATCTCCTCCCTGAAGCCTTTGAGTTCCTCTTCGGTTTTCATTGAGTCAAGAGCCTTGTAGAGTCTTATCTTCTCAGAAGGGATGTTGATATAAGTGTCAGGAATGAGAGCCTGTATGTCTGTGTCGATGTGGCAGTCGTAGATGAATTCAGTGTGCACAGCCTTTTTCTTCTTGCTGTCGGCTGCCGCAGCCTTTTCCAGGGCCATTTCATATTCCTCATAGACTCCAGCCTCTGTCCTGGCTTCTATCAATGCCTCCTGAAGTATCTTCTGGTAAGTTTCGAAGCCCATCTCGGCGATGAAGCCGCTCTGCTCTGCGCCAAGCAGGTTTCCGGCACCTCGGATGTCGAGGTCCTGCATCGCTATGTTGAAGCCGCTGCCGAGGTCGCTGAAAGTCTCTATTGCCCTCAGGCGCCGCCTGGCATCGTCAGAAATGGAAGTCATCGGCGGCACGATGAGATAGCAGTAAGCCTTGCGGTTGCTGCGTCCGACACGTCCCCTGAGTTGATGGAGGTCGCTCAGACCGAAATTCTGGGCCTGGTTGATCAGGATCGTGTTGACATTAGGGATGTCTATGCCGTTTTCTATAATAGTAGTGCAGATCAGCACGTCATAATCCCCGTCGATGAAATCGATCAGCCTCTTTTCAAGTTCCTCTCCGTCCATCTGGCCATGGGCAACGCAGGTGCGGATGCCGGGACAGATGCGCCTTATTATATCTTCAACCGACAGTATGTCTTCAACCTTGTTGTGGATGAAGAATACCTGGCCGCCGCGGTCCACCTCGGTGCGGATTATGTCGCGGATGCTGTCTTCGTCGAAATCTATAAGTTCTGTGGATATCGGAATCCTGTTGGGAGGAGGGGTGCTGATGATCGAAAGGTCGCGGCTTCCGAGCAGCGAGAACTGCAGGGTGCGGGGAATGGGGGTTGCAGAGAGAGTCAGGGTGTCGACGTTGCTGCGCAGGCTGCGGAGTTTTTCCTTGGCCGAGACGCCGAACTTCTGCTCCTCGTCGACTATCAGCAGTCCCAGATCCTTGAAGTGAAGGTTCTTGTTGAGGATGCGGTGGGTTCCTATGAGGATGTCGATCTTGCCGGAGGCCAGCCTCTCGCCGATCTCCTTCATCTGCTGTGCACTTTTCTGCCGGCTTACATATTCCACATTGCAGGGGAAATCCTTCAGCCTGCCGCTGAAAGTCTGGTAATGCTGTAGCGCAAGGATGGTTGTAGGCACCAGCACAGCCACTTGCTTGCTGTCGGCGACAGCCTTGAAGGCGGCCCTCACTGCGATTTCGGTCTTTCCGAAGCCGACGTCGCCGCATATCAGGCGGTCCATAGGGTGGGGGCTCTCCATATCTTCCTTGACAGCCACTGTAGCTTTCTGCTGGTCGGCAGTGTCCTCATACATAAATGAAGACTCGAGTTCCTGCTGCAGATATGTGTCCGGGCTGAAAGCATAGCCTTTCGAAGACATTCTTTCGCTGTATAGCTTTATGAGGTCTGCGGCAATGTCCTTCAGTTTGGACTTGGTCTTGTGCTTGAGAGTCTCCCAGGCCTTGGTGCCGAGCTTGTTGACCTTCGCCGGTGTGCCGTCGCCAGATTTGTATTTGCTGATGCGGTGGATGCCGTGGATTGACACGAAAATCACGTCACCGTCCTTGTAGATGAGTTTCACTGCTTCCTGCACCTTGTCGCCGATGACGGTCTTCACAAGGCCGCCGAACTGCCCGATGCCGTGGTCGATGTGGACCACATAGTCTCCGATGTTGAAACTCATCAGGTCGTTGATGGTCAGCCTCTCGGCCGGAGCAACTTCGCGGCGCACCTTTATCTTGTGGTAGCGTTCGAATATCTGATGGTCGGTGTAGTAGCAGTTTTTGGACACGCAGTCCACATATCCCTCGTGCAGCGAGAGGTCCAGGAATACAGGGGGGATAAGAGCCTGCGACGAAGAGAACTCCCGCAGCACCTGCTGCATACGGAAAACCTGGTTGGGATTGACCGAAAGGATGTTGACTTTATAACCCTGGCCCTGCTTCTCGGCGATGTCCCTCACAAGTATCTCGAAATTCTTGTTGAAGACAGGCTGAGGCAGCGACTTGACCTCCTGCGGCATAAAGTGCTTTTCATATCCGCCGCAGCCCAGCTGCTGCTCCACATAGTCGTTCTCCATCCAGATTATGGCCTTCGAGGGCAGCACATCCTCTATTCCCACATAGTCCTTCTCCTCGAAGTTCTCGTAAAGGTCGGGGCATATCTCCACCTGCTGCAGGCTGTCGGCGCTGCGCTGGCTGTCGACATCGAAATGAGCTATGCTCTCCACCTCGTCGCCGAAGAAATCCACCCTGTAGGGACGGTTGTCGGCGAAAGAGAAAATATCTATGATGGAGCCGCGCAGCGCAAATTCACCCGGCCTGGTGACGAAATCCGCCCTGGTGAAACCGATGCCCTGCAGCAGTTCCTTGAGGATCTCGTGACCGATGCGCTGGCCGACGCCGATTGAGAGCACATTGTCCCTGGTGGTCTTTTTCCTGAGCACCTTCTCCCTCAGGGATTCGAGATAGCACACGACGACGGTCTGCTCGCGGCCGGCCTTGCGGTCGCGAAGCTCAGTTGTCACATCCACTGTGCGGCAGTTTTCCAGCAGCTGCGGCAGGTCGTCGGCAGGCGTCTTGCTGAAAAAGTTCTCTATGGCCGTCAGGGCAGCCGTGCGCTGCACCTTCTCCGACACACCCTTGAGCGATTCTTTCGAATTCTTACCACCGGAAACAGGCAGGAAAAATACAGATTCTTCGCTGAAGAAATTGTAAAGGTCACTTGAGAAGAACAGCGCCTGCTTCTTGGTTTCCATTACAACCAGGTGCAAGGCTTTGTTTTTAAGCTGCTTGGCTATTTTTGAAAAATAAACGGCCTTCGCCGAAACCGTACCTCGCACAGTTTCGAGATTGACGTAGGCATTAGCCTGAGAAAAAGTGTTCTGACCCTCGGTCATTTGCCCGCGAAGATATAAAATTTATTATATTTGCGTTTCATAGCCATATTATGAACATATTAATAGATATCGGTAACACTTCCTGCAAGGTAGCATTCTGTCCCGCCCATCCGAGCGAGCGTCTGGCCGGAGCCGACGTGATGCGTTTCTCCACACAGAAGGAAACCATATCTTATGTGCGCAAGCGTATGGCCCGCCGCAAAGCCGACACCATAGTGCTGAGCAATGTTCGCAGCCGCAGCGTCTACCTCGAGAAAATGCTCGAACGTATGTGCAGCCGCTTCGTCAATTTCGACGAAGACTTCGTAGCCGACCTGCTGAAGAGCAAGGCTCCCGCCCCTTCCGACCCCCTGACCGTCCTGGCCCATATGCCCCTCGGTATGGGTGCCGACCGTATGGCGGCCATCTTCGGCGCCGAGGTTCTCTACCCGCTGCAGGACAAACTGGTGTTCGATTTCGGCACTGCCACGACAGTGGAGTTCATCGATGCGGCCCGCGCCGCAGACGACCCGTCGGTGGTCTACCCCTACTACCGGGGCGGCTCCATATCGCTGGGGCTGCGCACCCGCTACCGCGCCTTGAGCCATTATACCGCAAAGATTCCCTACCTCAATCCCGACGATTTTCTCGACAGCCACAACATCCGGGACATAGACTGCATAGGCTACGACCTGGACACCGCCCTGGCGGCCGGAAACATTCTCGGCATAGTGTTTGAGATAAAGGGCTACGTCGCAGCACATCCACACCGCAAGCTGATCCTCACCGGAGGCAATTCAGCCCGCTTCGCGGAAGGTCTGGACGGACGTGCGACGGTGGAGCAGGACCTGGTCCTGATAGGCTTGGAGGCAATTATAGAATTATTATGAAAAAGAAGATGAAAAAGCTTTTCATATATGCCGCAGTTCTTCTGCTGTCACTTTCAGCGACAGCACAGGAAGCCTACTCTGCCTACTCTCCCTATTCTCTTTTCGGAATAGGCCAGGTTGAATCGGTGGGTGACCAGAACACCGCAGCGATGGGTGGGATCGGAATCGGTCTTCGCGACCCCAGCCTCATCAACCTCCTCAACCCCGCAGCTGTGACAGCCCGGGAGGAGAACGCCTTTATGGTCGATTTCGGCGTAAAGCAGTCCAATATAATATTTTCAGGTGCCGATGCCGAAGGCAAGCTTGCCCGCAGCGCCAAGAACCTGTTCAACATAGACCACGTGGTCGCTTCGTTCCCCATCTACAAGCATTCTGCCTTCAAGGTGGGCATTATGCCTTACAGCAGCACCGGCTATGCCTTCACCTTCCACGAATATAAAGACGAAGTGCTTGCCAACCTCGGAGACGTGCAGTATTTCCGCAGCGGCCAGGGAGGCATCAACCAGCTGTTCGCAGGAGCCGGCGTCACTCTTTTCGACCGTCTCAGCCTCGGAGCTGACGGTATTTTCTATATAGGTACTATCAAGAGAAGCACCAGCACCTACTTCAACACCAACGAGAACCAGCGCACGGCCACCCGCACGTGGAAGGTTGTGCCCCGCGGCTTTTCCGCCAAGCTCGGCCTTCAGTACGAGCAGCCGATCGGCCAGAACCTGAGCCTGACGGTTGGAGCCACCTACAAGATCGGCTCTACCCTCAAGGGTGATTACAGCGATATTGCATCCGCCTCCGGCGGCAACTATACCGACACCACCATCAACAACAGCTACACCGTCAAGTATTCGATACCTCAGGAGATATCTGCAGGCTTCACCCTGCGCAAGAGCGATTCCTGGATGTTCGGTTTCGACTACACCCGCCAGGACTGGACCAAGAGCACCTTCGACCCCACTCCGGGCGTCAACTTCTCGACGGGAGTGGCCCAGTCGTTCAACGCCGGCATCGAGTACATCCCCAACAGGTATGACGTGCGTTATTACTTCCGCACCGTAACCTACCGCCTCGGAGCTTATCACAAGACACAATATATAATGATAGACGGTCACCAGGTCACGACCAACGGCATCACGATAGGTTTAGCACTGCCCGTCTACAACCGCCGCACCTCCGTATCATTCGCCGTGGATGTAGGAGAAACCTCTCTTGCAGGAGTTAAAAGCCTCACCGCCCCCGGCAACGTACGTGAGCGTTTCGTGAAGATCTCGATGGGCCTCAACCTCTACGACCTGTGGTTCCAGAAAGTTTTGTACAACTGATACTATTTTATAATTTTGCCAAATAACCATAACGACGATGAAAAAGTTAGCTACATTAATCCTGACACTGGTTGCATTTCTTCCTGCTTTTGCCCAGGGCAAGTACGGAAGCGGACAGGACAGTGTTGATTGCGTAACGAATCTTAACTACTACAGGCAATATCTCCAGCAGAACGATATGGCAGACGCCATCACTCCCTGGAGGAAGGCCATTGCCAAATGTCCGCCTTCTGCAAGCCAGAATATGTTTATCGACGGCTGCCGCCTTATGCGTTGGGCTTACACCCAGGCTAAGGACGCTACCCGCAGGGCCGAGATCCTCGACTCCCTCGTAAATCTCTACGATGTCCGCGCACAGGCATATCCCAAGAATGCCGTGACTGCAATGAACAACAAGGCGATCGATATGATCAACTACAAATGGAAAAGCAACGAGCCCGACGTATTCTTCGCTGAGCTGAAGAAAATCGTCGACCAGGTCGGATCCAAGAGCTCTCCTATGGTTCTTGCCAACTTTATGCAGTCTGGTGTAGACCTCTACAAGAACGGACTGCTCGATGCCGAGAGCCTTATGAACACTTACACCGACATCGCCGGTTATGTTGATGCAGCCCTTGCTGAGAACGCAGACGGCCAGATGGTCGGAGCAAAGCAGGACATCGAGAACAAACTCGGTGAGTCAGGCGTTGCATCTTGCGACAACCTCGTAGGCCTCTTCACCCCCCGTTATCAGGCCAACCCTGACGACAAGGCCACCCTCAACACCATCGTGAAACTCCTCGGCAACAGCGAGTGCCTCGACAGCGACCTTTACCTCGCAGCAGTTGAGAAGCTGCACGGTATGGAGCCTTCAGCCAACACCGCCTACTATCTCTACAAGCTCTATTCATCACGCGACCAGAACGACGAGGCTGCAGCTACACTGGTAGACGCCATCGAGCGTTGCGGCGACGACCTGAACAAAGCTGCTGACTACTGCTTCGAGCTCGGCTCATTCTACTTCAAGAAACAGCAGAAATACAGCGAGGCCGCCAGCGCAGCCAAGAAGGCCATTGACCTCAACCCGAAGCTCGCCGGCAAATGCTACCTGCTTCTCGGCACTATCTGGGCCAGCGCCCCTTGCGGCGGCAATGAGCTTGAGAAACGCGCCAAATACTGGGTTGCTGTTGACTTTATGACAAAAGCCCGCGAGGCTGACGCCAGCCTGGCAGAAGACGCCAACGAGCTTTCAGGCCAGTACCGCAGATATTTCCCTCAGCAGGCCGACGCCTTTATGTATGACGTCCAGGACGGCAACAGCTACACCGTTTCTTGCTCAGGTATGCGCGAAACCACAACAGTCCGCACTCTCAAATAATTG
>JAGCZI010000131.1 GCA_017960085.1 Bacteroidales bacterium | reverse complement strand
GCGGCCAGGTCGAACACACCGTGGTGGGTCGCGCCATCTTCGCCGACGAGACCGGCCCTGTCCAGACAGAAGACTACTTTCAGATTCTGAAGGGCTACGTCGTGGATGACGTTGTCGTAGGCCCTCTGCATAAACGACGAGTATATGCTGCAGAAGGGCAGCAGGCCGCCTGCGGCCAGTCCGGCCGAGAAGGTCACCGCGTGTCCTTCGGCGATGCCGACGTCGAATACCCGGTCGGGCATTGCTTCGTTCATTATGCTGAGTCCGCTGCCGCTGAGCATTGCGGGGGTGATGCCGACTATACGGCTGTCCTCACGGGCCAGCCTTGTGACCGTGGTACCGAATACGTCCTGATAGCGGGCCCTCTTGTCATCCTGCTTGATGGTCCTGCCGGTGGCGGGGTCGTACTGCCCCGGAGCGTGCCATACGGTAGGGTTGTCCTCGGCCGGCTTGTAGCCCGCGCCCTTCGTGGTAATCACGTGCAGCAGCTTGGGACCCTTGATCTCCCTGAGCCTGGTCAGATAGGTGACCAGGGCTTCGACGTCGTTGCCGTCGATGGGACCGAAATACCTGAAGCCGAGCGAATCGAACAGAGAGTTGATCTCCGACGTCTTGATGAAGGCCCGCTTGGCGTTCTTGACCATCTTCTGGATGCTGCGGCGCAGCTTGGTGGCTCCAAGGGCGCTCCATACATTATCCTTGAGCTTGTTGTAGCGGCGGCCGGTGGTAATCTTTATAAGAGTGTTGTGCAGTCCGCCGGTGCCCTTGTCGATGGATATCTGGTTGTCGTTGAGGATGACGAGGATGTCAGCCTTGAGCCCTCCGGCGTTGTTGAGCCCTTCGAAGGCAAGGCCTCCGGTCAGGGCGCCGTCGCCGATGACGGCGATATGCTTGGCCTGGGAGCCGAGGCGGGCGTCAGCGACAGCCAGTCCCAGGGCAGCTGAGATCGAGGTTGAGGCGTGGCCCACTCCGAAAGCGTCGTAGGGACTTTCGCTCATCTTGGGGAAGCCGGACAGGCCGCCCATCTCGCGGTTGTGGATGAAGGCCTCGCGGCGGCCGGTGAGTATCTTGTGCGCATAGGCCTGATGCCCCACGTCCCAGACAATCTTGTCCAGCGGAGTGTCGTAGACCTTGTGCAGGGCGACGGCGATCTCGATCGCACCGAGGCTCGACCCGATATGGCCGGGGTGCTCGGCGCAACACCTTATTATATATTGTCTGAGTTCTTCGCACAACTGCTCGAGCTCCTCTATCGAGAGGGCCTTGAGGTCAGCCGGGGAGTTGATATGCTCGAGTATGTTTCCCAACTGTCTATCTGAATATGGTCTGATCTCTGTCCGGACCTACTGAAAGGATGGTGACAGGTACTCCGAGGTAATCTTCGATGAATTTGATGTATGACTTGAAAGCTGCCGGAAGCTCTTCTTCGCCGGTGGCTGTGGTGATGTCGGCCTTCCAGCCCTTGAACTCCTTGTAGACAGGGGTGATTTCTGCGTATGTGTCGAAAGGAACCTCTGCGGTGCGCTTGCCGTCAACTTCATATTCCACTGCGGCCTTGATGACGTCGAAGTCGTCAAGCACGTCTGACTTCATCATTATGAGGTTTGTGACGCCGTTGATCATAACGGTGTATTTCAGGGCCACGAGGTCGAGCCAGCCCGTGCGGCGGGGACGGCCGGTGACAGCGCCGAATTCATAGCCCTTCTTGCGAAGCTCTTCGCCGGTGGCGTCGAACAGTTCGGTGGGGAAGGGACCGCTGCCCACGCGGGTGCAGTATGCCTTGAAGATGCCGTAGACCGAGCCGACTCTGGCGGGAGCCAGGCCGAGGCCTGTGCACGCTCCTGCGCAGACTGTGTTGGATGAGGTCACGAAGGGATATGAGCCGTAGTCGATGTCGAGCATACTGCCCTGTGCGCCTTCGGCCAGGATGGCCTGGTCATCTTTCAGGCAGTTGTCAGTGAAATACTCCGCGCTGATGAGCTTGAAGGTCTTGAGGTACTCGATGGCGTCGAACCAGGCGGCTTCCATCTCGGTCACGTCACAGCTGTAATTGAGCTGGCGCAGCATCTCGAAATGCTTCTCGCGGAGCTTTTCGTAGCGGCTGCGGAAATCTGAGGTGAGGATGTCGCCGACACGCAGGCCGTTGCGGGCGATTTTGTCGGTGTAAGTCGGGCCGATGCCCTTGAGGGTTGAACCGATCTTGGAAGCACCCTTGGCTGCTTCCTGGGCGGCGTCGAGCATACGGTGGGTCGGAAGGATGAGATGAGCCTTCCTGGCGACTACCAGACGGCTGCGGATGTCGATGCCGGATGCGCTGATATTCTCGCACTCCTCACGGAAAGTGACGGGGTCGAGCACCACGCCGTTACCTATAATATTTATTGTATCCTTGCGGAACACTCCCGAAGGAATGCTGCGCAGAACGAATTTCTTGCCATCGAAATGGATCGAGTGCCCTGCGTTGGGGCCGCCCTGGAAACGGGCGATTACCGGATAGGAGCCGGCAAGGACGTCCACGACTTTACCCTTGCCTTCGTCGCCCCATTGCAATCCGAGAACTACGTCGAGTTTCTTCATATATGGTTGTTTTACCTGAAAATGTCTTCTTTGTCTTTAATGTCCTTGATGCGGAGCTGGATATTGGCCAGGCCACGGTAGTAATTCTCCGCGATTGAGTAGCAGATGTCCACCGGATTTCCGGAGTGCAGATGCTCGAAGTGATTGGACTTGTTGAATGCGATTGCCGAGATCGGCAGGTATGCGGAGTCTTCCTGGATAAGCTCGAGCTTGAGGTGGCCGTTGTCGGAACCGACTTTGCGGCCGTTGCCGTTGTCGTAAACGTTCTCGGAGATGAACACCGGAGACTGGTTGCCAGGACCGAACGGCTGGAACTGTTTGAGCACTCGGAAGAACTTGGGGGTTATCTGCTTGAAGTCGAGGTAGGTGTCGATGTTGACGATAGGGGTGAGCATATCGTCGTCGATCATCTTCTCGACGGTGTCTTCGAAGCGGCGGCAGAACTCCGGCAGCTTCTCTTCCCGCATCGTGAGGCCTGCGGCATACATATGGCCTCCGAAGTTCTCCAGCAGGTCGGAGCACGACTCGATGGCTTCGTAAAGGTCGAACCCGGTGATGGAACGGGCCGAGCCGGTGATGTATCCGTTGGATTTGGTGAGGACTATGGTGGGACGGTAGTAGGCTTCCACAAGTCTGGAAGCTACGATGCCCACGACGCCTTTATGCCAGGACGGGTTGTAGACTATGGTGGATTTCTTGCCGTCGAAGGCGGGGTTGTTGCGCACCATATTCACGGCTTCGTAGGTGATCTCGCGGTCGATGCTCTTGCGCTCGTTGTTGTGCTCGTTGATTTCGTCACCGATCTTGCGGGCGTCTTCGTCATTGCGGCATATCAGCAGGTCGACGGCTGTCCTTCCGGACTCCATACGGCCGGCTGCGTTGATGCGGGGACCGATCTTGAAGACTATCTCGTCGATGGTGATGACGTGCTTGTCGAGCCCTGAGAGCTTGATTATCGACTGCAGGCCCTTGCGGGGGTTGGAGTTGAGCCGCTTGAGGCCGTAGTAGGCCAGGATTCGGTTCTCGCCGGTGATTGACACCAGGTCAGAGGCGATGCTGACGGCCAGCAGGTCGAGCAGCTCCAGGACGCTCTCCTTGGAGATGTCGTATTTCGATGCGTAGGCCTGCGCCAGCTTGAATCCTACGCCGCAGCCGGAAAGGTCGTCGAAGGGGTAGGTGCTGTCGGTCCTCTTGGGGTCGAGAACAGCCACTGCCGGCGGAAGTTCGGCATCGGGCAGGTGGTGGTCGCAGATGATGAAGTCGATGCCGCGGTCAGCTGCATATTTCACCTTCTCGATGGCCTTGATGCCGCAGTCGAGGCAGATGATCAGGCTGCATTTCTTCTTCACCGCCCAGTCGATGCCTTTGTACGAGACGCCGTAGCCCTCGTCGTAGCGGTCGGGGATGTAGTATTCCAGATTGCCGGTCACCTGGCTGAGGAAGGTGTACATCAGGGCGACGGCGGTGGTTCCGTCCACGTCGTAGTCGCCGTAGATGAGGATCCGCTCTTTCTTCTCGACAGCCTCGTGGATCCTTTCCACAGCTTTGTCCATATCAAGCATCAGGAACGGGTCGTGAAGCATCGACAGATCGGGGCGGAAGAACTCCATCGCATCCTCGTAAGTCGTGATACCGCGCTGTACGAGCAGATTGGCCAGAACCTGGTCTATTCCCAGCTCCTGAGCGAGCTGACGCACAAGCGCCGGGTTGCCGGGCTCCTTGACTATCCACTTCTTTTCAGCTATCGGTGTCATACTGCACTTTCTGTCACAGTTTGCAAATATATCCATTATTTATTTCAAAAAAAAGGACTATTTTTGCCCAAATCAGATAAATAGCTAAAAAACATACCGATTATGGAAAATATCACACTCAACGAGCAGGAACAGAACAGGCGTGATTCCCTCCTGAAACTCAGGGAACTTGGCATTGAACCCTATCCTGCCGCGGAGTACCCGGTCAATACTTCCAGCGCAGCCATCAAGGCCGGCTATGACGCAGACAAAGGCAATTTCAGCGACGTAGTTATCGCCGGACGCATAATGAGCCGCCGCATAATGGGCGCTGCTTCATTCATCGAACTTCAGGATGCAGAAGGCCGTATCCAGGTCTATGTCAAGAGAGACGAGATCTGCCCCGGTGAGGACAAGACCTTGTACAACACAGTTTTCAAAAAACTGCTCGATATCGGCGACGTAATCGGTATCACCGGATATGCCTTCATCACCCAGACCGGCCAGCTTTCAGTTCACGCAAAGACTCTCACCGTCCTGAGCAAGAGCCTGCGCGTGCTTCCGATTGTGAAGACCGACGCCGACGGCACCGTGCACGACGGTTTCACCGACCCTGAGCAGCGCTACCGTATGCGTTATGTGGACCTCATCGTCAATCCCCAGGTGAAGGACACTTTCGTGAAAAGGGCGAAGATAATCGCTACGATGCGCGAGTATTTCAACGAGAACGGCTGCCTCGAGGTCGAGACCCCGATCCTCCAGCCGATTCCCGGAGGCGCCACCGCAAGACCCTTCATCACCCACCACAACACCCTCGACATACCGCTCTACCTGAGGATCGCCAATGAGCTTTACCTCAAGAGGCTTATCGTCGGCGGTTTCAGCGGCGTCTACGAGTTCGCGAAAGATTTCCGCAACGAAGGTATGGACCGCACCCACAACCCTGAGTTCACCTGTATGGAGATCTACGTCGCCTACAAGGACTACAAGTGGATGATGCGCTTCGTCGAGACTATGCTCGAGAAGATTGCAGTGGCCACCAACGGCTGCACCCGCTTCGACGTCTGGGGCAACGAGATTGAGTTCAAGGC
>JAGCZI010000014.1 GCA_017960085.1 Bacteroidales bacterium | reverse complement strand
TAATTATCTTCACGACGGGTATGAATTACTTGATCGCAGGATTGGGTAACATCGGCGCTGAATACGCAATGACCCGTCACAATATGGGATTTATGGCATTGGATGCCCTTGCTGGGGCATCCAATGTTCTTTTTTCTGTAGAGAGGTACGGCAGCATCGCAGAGTTCCGGCTGAAGAACAACATAGTGACGCTGCTCAAGCCGTCCACCTATATGAACCTGAGCGGCGAGGCTGTGCGCTACTGGCTGCGCAAGCTTAATATCCCTCTCGAGAACCTGATGGTGGTGGTGGACGATTTCGCCCTCGACTTCGGCACCCTCAGGATGCGCAAGAGAGGCAGCACCGGCGGCCACAACGGCCTTGAGAGCATCGACTACTGCCTCGCCACCGACAACTACGCCCGCCTGAGGATAGGCATCGGCAACGGCTTCCTGCCCGGCGGCCAGGTGGATTTCGTGCTCAGCGAACTGCTGCTCGAAGAGAAAAGGGCACTCCCGCAGCTGATGGAACGCACCACAGCCGCCATCCGGCAATATATCCTAGAAGGTATCGACAGGGCTATGACCCAGTGTAACGCGAAGTCGGCTCAGATGCCGTCCCCGCTTCAATCTCCGTCCAAAGAATCCGACGAATCCCACAAGGTGTCGTAAAGGACGTCCATCTCCCTTCTTTCTTTTTTGGTCGGGCGCCCGGCTCCACGGTCCCTTTTCACGAAGAATGTCTCCACAGGGGCATTCATTTTTTTCAACTCGCTTTCTGGCGTCAGGTTCTGGGCGTATTTTTCGACTTCCTTGGCTCCCTGCCGCTTCTCGATAGGCAGCAGCACCTTGTATGTGTAATGTATGGCTCCTTTGCGGACGGAGATGACATCACCGCCTTTTACTTCCTTGGATGGCTTGGCATCCTGCCCGTTGACGGTGACTTTGCCGCCCTTGCAGGCTTCTGTGGCGTCGGCGCGCGTCTTGAACACACGGATAGACCACAGGAATTTATCTATTCTTGTAGAATCAGCCATAATGGTTATTCGTTGATGTAATCGTCTTTCTCGTTCTCGTCAACCTTGACGAAGGACTCGAGCACTGAAGCGCTTCCGCCGGCAGGGATGATGAAACATTCGTCAATGGCGGCGGGGATAAGTATCAGCTGCCCCTTCTCGAGCCTGTAGGCTTTGTTCTCTCCCTTGACGTCGGGAGCCTGGACCTCAACAGCTCCTTCTGTGCAGACATACAGCACGAAACTGCCGAATTTCTCGGGGACCACACTGTACGGACCTGTCAGATCGATATGCGTCATCGTGAACTTGTCGGTATCGAAGATCACTTCGCCGCTGCGAGGGCCGCGGGCAATGCACTTTTCGGCATCGAGGGCTTTGAAGTCTATTATGTCCAGAGCCTCTTCAAGGTTCATTGCGCGGGCGGTGGCAGGGTTGTTCTCGCGGCCCCAGTCGTAAAGCCTCAGGGTCACGTCGCTCGCCTGCTGCACTTCCGCTATCACCAGTCCGCCTCCTGCAGCGTGGACGGTTCCGGGATTGATGAGGTAGCACTCCCCTTTCTTCGGATGGAAGGCATTGAGCAGTTCGTCGGCCGTGCCTTTCCTGCAGGCCTCGTAGAACTCGGTCGCTGACACGTCCTTCTTGAATCCAAGCCAGATCACGGCGTCCTCGCCGGCTTCCAGCACATACCAGCATTCCTTCTTGCCGTAGCTGTCATAGCGCTGCAGTGCGACTGTGTCGTCGGGGTGTACCTGCACGCTGAGGCGCTCGTTGATGTCGAGCAGTTTTATGAGCAGGGGGAACTGGTTGCGGTAACGGTCATATACCGCATCGCCGACAAGGTCGCCCAGATAAGTTTCCAGAATGTCTTCCAGGGTGTTGCCCTTGAAAAAGCCTTCGCAGACGACACTCTGGTCGTCGCCCATATCGCTCAATATCCAGCTTTCGCCTATGTGGTCGGGGTCCAGACCGGCAGCCCGGGCTTCGTCTTCGTCGAGAGTCTGGTTATACAGCGACGTCAGTTTCTTCCCGCCCCAGACCCGGTTCTTGAGTATCGGATTGAACTTCAAAGGATGCAGCTTCGTCATTGTTGTCAAGTTTTTTGTAAAGGAGATAGATTGCTGCGCAGAGTATGATGAGGGCGGCGAAATAAACTATGGTATAAGTGCCCTTGCCCATCAATTCGGAGAAAGACTGGTTGACTCCGGCTTCAGGGAAGGCGATAGTCAGGATTGCAGATGTCGCATTGTTCACGAAATGCATAAAAATGCAGGCCCAGATGCAGTGGGTCTTGTAATAGATCCAGCCGAAGAAGCATCCGAGGATGAAGGCGGGGATAGCCTGCCAGGGATTGAAATGTATCAGCGCGAAAATGAAGGCCGACCAGAGAATGGCTTTTACCACGCCTTTCTGCACCAGGATGCCGCGCATCATATTGCCGCGGCAGAGCATCTCTTCGCAAATGGGTGCAAGGATAGCGGTCGACAGGATCAGATCGAAGGGCTTCGATGCGTCAAAGGCGGTCTTGAAAGCTTCTTCGATAAAGTCAGGCATAGGGATCCAGGCCGTGAGGGGTTCAGTCACAATGCCGAGGGCCCATACAGCCAGAGCCAGCACCACGAAAAAGGGGAAGACACCCATCTTTCCGAAATGCGGCTTGTTTATCTTTACATATTTCGGAGCCTCCAGCACAGGGTTGGCGTTTTTCTTAGCCTTGGCCGCAATGTACCAGAACGGCGGAACCATCGTTAAAATGTAGGAAATGGAAGTAACTATCGGCGTGTTCTTCACGAGCAAAGTCCCGACACCTCCGACGAGGCTGCCGAGCAATACAAATATGAGCACGAGCACCCAGCTCTCGCTGAGAGTGGGGAAATAGTATTTGAAATTACCTGATTTGAACATAATACCTGTGGTGATTGTAATTTTGAGCAAATATACAATTTTTGCTTTAACTTTACGTCTTGAAACAACCCGCCCGGATGGCACTGTTCGCTAACATAAAGGATAAGATCGCGGCCCTCAAGCAGAAGAGCCTCGTGTGGAGGATCGTACTGAACAAGTATGTCATAGCCACCATCATATTCCTTGTCATAATAGGCTTCGTCGACCGCAACAATTCCATCGTGCTTTTCAGAAGCCTTTCCACCATATCTGACCAGAACCGGCAGAAACTGTACTACCGCAATGCGACAGACGCCACCACTGAAAAAATCAACCAACTGACCTCGAATGCCGACACTCTCGAAATGTTCGCGAGGGAACAGTATTATTTCCAGAAAGATTCCGAGGTTGTCTACCTGCTTGAATTCGACGATGAAAAATAAACTCTTACCCGTTCTGGCGCTGCTGACGTCTCTGCTTTGCAGCTGTATCCCCTCAGACCCCGACACCCCCACGCCACAGGGTGCAAAACGATACATCCACGAGCAGATGCAGTGGTATTACTATTGGTTCGAGGAAGTTCCCGCGAGTGCCAATTACAAATCCGGCATCTCTGTCGAGATTTTTTTCAACGGACTGCTCTCGGCAACAGACCGCTGGAGCTGGATGGAGACCGGCGAAGAGTATGCCGCCGAAGAGCAGGGCACGGTGTACGGCAGCTATGGCGCGACGCTGAGCCAGCCGCTCAAATACTATAATGATTACGACGTAAAAGTGAGATATGTCATCCCCGGCTCGCCATTCGACAAGGCAGGGGTCACGAGGGGATGGACCATCGAATACATAAACGGCAAGAGCAAGGACGAACTTGTCAACAGCGGCAAGTTCGAAGAAACGTTCTTCAGACCTCCGACCTCTGCTCCCCAGACCTTTATCTTCAGGGACCTTAATGGAAAGGCCAGGGAGATGCAGATAACGGCCGCCACAATGGTCAATATGCGTCCCGGCCTCATCACGAGGGTGTTCGACTCCGAAGACTGGCCCGGCCTGACGGAGAAAGTCGGCTATTTCCACTATCTCGGCTTCCAGTCGGGACGCGATGCCAACGGCAAGCCGATGATGGACGACATCAAGGAAAGTATGCAGGTCTTCCGTTCTGCCGGCGTGAAAAAACTGATCCTCGACCTGAGGTATAACGGCGGCGGAGATTCACGCGCCAGCGATACCCTCATCAACTATCTGGCGCCTGCATCAGCTATGGGTAAAGTCTTCAGTTCGAGAGTCCACAACTCCAACCTGGCCAAATATAACAACAAGTACGAGATATCCCGAATCAAGGACAAATCCGGCAACATCCTTTCGCTGGATCTTGACAGGCTTTATATCATTACCGGCCACGGCACTGCATCAGCCAGCGAAATGCTCATCAACGGTCTCAAGCCCCTGATGAATGTGGAACACGTAGGTGACACGACTTATGGCAAGCCCAACGGGATGTATGTGCTCTACTATCCCGACGACGACAGATACCAGGATCAATACGGCAAAGGTGATTACAGCTCTCTCGAATACGCCTTCCTCCCCATTTGTTTCTATAATCTAAACGGCAGCGGACAAGCCATTCCCGATGACGGTCTCAAGCCTGTCGCCGGCTTGCGGCCCGACGACCTTTATCACGATTTCGGCCCCGAAGAAGACAATATCGCCGCCTGCCTCTACCATATAGTGAACGGCAGCTATCCTCCGCTCCCGCCCAGGTCCAAAGCAGTCCAAACATCTGTCAAATCAACTGTAGACAAGCGGAATGCCGGTCTTGAGGAAGAAGTCAGAGCACGCAATTACGGCATTTTCAAAGAATTTTTGGATAATTGAATTTCTATAGTTAAATTCGCTTATTAAATAAACACAACAACCTAAAAATTAACACTATGGACAAACTCCTTGCACAAATCAAAGCTGAGATCGACGCTTTCGTTAAAAATGCCGACGCACAGGCTGTCAAAGGTAACAAAGCCGCTGGTACTCGTGCCCGCAAAAATGCGCTGGAAATCTCTAAACTGATGAAAGAGTTCAGGAAAGTATCTCTCGACGCAGCTAAGAAATAATCTTAGACCCTTGTGTAAAATGAGAAGAGAGCCCCCGTTGGCTCTCTTTTTGTTTTTTTGGTATTATCTTTGAACGCTTCGCCGTTCCGTATGAAAAGACCGCTCACACTATTGTTATTTGCCTTGATGTCTGTCGCAGTTTCCGCCCAGGATTTCACCGCGGACCTCAGGCGGCACGTGGAATATCTCAGTTCCGACGAACTGCTCGGCCGCAAGGCCGGCAGCAAAGGAGAGGCGAAAGCAGCTGCATATCTCTATGACCAGCTGGAGCAGGCCGGCGTCACGATGCTGACCGGCCGCGAAGGCGACAGTTTCCTCATCATTGAGGACGGCGACACGCTGCGCTCGTGCAACATCGCCGGCATCCTGCAGGGCTATGACAGCGAGCTCAGGGAAGAATATATAGTTGTTGGAGCACATATCGACCATCTCGGCACCTACCCTGTCACCGTCGACGGGCAGCAGATGACCGGCATCTACCGTGGAGCCGATGCCAATGCTTCTGGTGTGGCGGCGCTCATCGAGGCTGCAAGGATACTCAGCGGCAACGCTATGTTCCTGCGCCGCTCCGTCATCTTTGTCGGCTTCGGCGCCGGAGAGGAGCAGTACGCCGGTGCTCGTTTCTTCGCTTCGGGTGGAGAGTTCAGCGACATTTCCAACGTCAAGCTGATGGTCAATCTGGATATGCTGGGACGCGGTTCCGCCGAAAACCCCTTCGAGATCTATTCAGTCATCCCCCGCAGCGACCTGGTTTCAATGACCACCTACGTCACGGACAACGAATCAGTCACGACGAAGCCCGGTCTGCACAACGGCGAGGTGTTCTCTTCCGACCATCTGGCTTTCAGTATGGAAGACATCCCCACTCTGACCTTCTCCACCGGAAGGAGCAGGGAGTACAGGACTTCCCGCGACATCCCGCAGCTCGTGCTTTACAACAAACTTGCAGCCCAGACCCACTACATCGCAACCTTCCTCAAGTCTATGGCTGCAAAGGACCTGCTCTTCCCGTCGGCCAGCGCCAAGACGTCCGACAATGACGATTACGCTTATTCGATGACCGACTGCGACAAGCAGCCGCAGTTCTTCCATTCAGACCTTAAGCACTTTATGGACGCCTGGGTCTACACTTATGTCAAATACCCGCAAAGCGCAGTTGACAAAGGCATCCAGGGCACGGTGAACGTGTCGTTCATCATCGAGAAGGACGGCAGGGTTTCAAATGTAAATGTAGAAAAAGGAGTAGACGAACTCCTCGACGCCGAGGCCGTGAAAGTAATCACCGCCTCCCCCAAATGGACGCCTGCGGAGATAGGACGCAAGAAAGTCCGCTGCCGCATAACAGTGCCGGTTGAGTTCCGCCTGCAGAAAGGCGGCAGTTTCAACATCAAACGTTAAGGTTTGTCACCGATTTTTATATATTTGCGCGATATATTTTCAAAATCCGCAAATGGAATACAATTTCGCTCAGATCGAAAAGAAATGGCAGCAATATTGGGCTGACAACCACACTTTTCAAACCAGTAACGACTCTTCAAAACCCAAATACTACGTCCTGGATATGTTCCCCTACCCCAGCGGCGCCGGCCTGCACGTCGGTCACCCCCTGGGCTACATCGCCAGCGATATCTACAGCCGCTATAAAAGGCTGAAGGGCTTCAACGTCCTCCATCCGATGGGCTACGACGCTTTCGGCCTGCCCGCAGAGCAGTACGCCATCCAGACCGGCCAGCATCCGGCTACGACTACCGAGAACAACATCGCCCGCTACCGCCAGCAGATGGACAAGATCGGCTTTTCGTACGACTGGGAGCGCGAGGTCCGCACCTGCGACCCCGGCTACTACAAATGGACTCAGTGGGCCTTCCTGAAGATGTTCGCCAGCTGGTATGACAAGGACCAGGACAAGGCTATGCCCATAGCAACCCTCGTGGCAGCATTCGAAAAAGGCGGCAGCAAGGCCGTCAACGCTGCTTGCGGAGCTGTTGCAGATTTCAGCGCCGAAGAATGGAAAGCGATGAGCGAAACCCGCAGGCAAGAGGTGCTGATGCAGTACAGGATAGCCTATCAGGGCGAAACCACTGTCAACTGGTGCCCCAAGCTCGGCACAGTGCTGGCCAACGATGAGGTGAAGGAAGGTCTCTCAGTGAGGGGCGGCTTCCCTGTAGAGCAGAAGAAGATGAAGCAGTGGCAGCTGCGCGTCAGCGCCTATGCCGAAAGGCTGCTCTCCGGCCTCGACAGCCTCGACTGGACAGATTCCCTCAAGGAGATGCAGCGCAACTGGATCGGCCGTTCGCAAGGTGCCGAGATGACCTTCAAGGTATTCAACGGCGACAAGGAATATGATATGGTGATCTTCACCACCCGCGCCGACACCATCTTCGGAGTCACCTTTATGGTGCTGGCTCCCGAGAGCGACTGGGTTGAAAAACTCACCACCCCCGAACAGAAAGAAGCCGTGGAGGCATATCTGACCGCGGCGAAGAAGAAGACCGAGAGGGAGCGCATCGCCGAGACCCGTCACGTCACCGGCGTCTTCAGCGGTTCTTACGCAGTCAACCCTCTCACCGGCGACAAAGTTCCCGTGTGGATTTCAGAATATGTGCTGGCAGGCTACGGTACCGGCGCCATTATGGCCGTTCCGGCTCACGACAGCCGCGACTATGTCTTCGCACGCGAGTTCAATCTCCCCATCATTCCTCTCATCGAAGGCTGTGATGTAAGCGAGGAAAGCTTCGACGCCAAGGAAGGCATAATGTGCAACTCAGGCTTCCTCAACGGACTGACAGTACAGCAGGCCATTCCTGCAGCCATCGACTACGTCGAAAGCAAGGGCATCGGCAAACGCAAGATCAATTACCGCCTGCGTGATGCCATCTTCTCACGCCAGCGCTACTGGGGTGAGCCCTTCCCCATCTATTTCAAGGAAGGCACCGCATACCCTATGCCTATGGACAAGCTTCCGCTGGAGCTCCCCACCATTGACGAATTCAAGCCCACGGAGACCGGCGAACCGCCGCTCGCCAGGGCTAAAGACTGGACATACGAAGGCTGGCCCATCGAGAAGAGCACAATGCCCGGCTTCGCAGGCAGCAGCGCATACTACCTGCGCTATATGGATCCCCGCAACGACGAAGCCCTCGTAAGCCGCGAAGCTGACGAGTACTGGCGCAACGTAGACCTCTACATCGGCGGCACCGAGCACGCCACCGGACACCTCATCTACTCCCGCTTCTGGAACAAGTTCCTCTACGACCTGGGTTACGTTTGCGAGCAGGAGCCTTTCAAGAAACTCATAAACCAGGGTATGATCCAGGGCCGAAGCAATTTCGTATACCGCATCAAAGGCACCAACACCTTCGTATCCTGCGGTCTCAAGGACAATTACGACACTACCGAGATCCACGTCGACGTAAATATCGTCCACAACGACCGTCTCGACCTCGAGGCCTTCAAGGCCTGGAGCCCCGACTACGCTTCCGCAGAATTCATCCTTGAAGACGGTGAATATGTCTGCGGCTACGCTGTCGAGAAGATGAGCAAGTCGATGTACAACGTCGTCAATCCCGACAAGATATGCGCCGACTACGGCGCCGACACCCTCCGTCTCTACGAGATGTTCCTCGGCCCGCTCGAGCAGAGCAAACCCTGGGACACCAAGGGCATCGACGGAGTCCATCGCTTCCTGCGCAAGTTCTACCGTATGTTCCTCGATGAAGAAGGCAACTTCTGCGTCAGCGACGGCAAAGCCACTCCGGCAGAGCTCAAGACCCTTCACAAACTCATCGAAAAAGAGTCCTACGACATCGAGCATTTCTCTTTCAACACGACCGTGAGCGCCTTTATGATCGCCGTCAACGACCTGTCCGCCCTCGGCTGCAACAAAAAGGAGATCCTCGAACCGCTGGTGATCCTCATCTCTCCGTTCGCACCTCATATCGCAGAAGAGCTGTGGAGCCTCCTCGGCCACGACGAAACTATCACCTACGCAAGCTTCCCCGAGTTCAATGCCGCATACACCGCCGAAGATTCCTTCGAGTATCCGGTTTCGTTCAACGGAAAGCTGCGCTTCAAGATCACCCTGGCGAAAAGCCTTTCACAGCAGGAGACAGCCGATGCAGTCCGCGCTGACGAAAGAACCGCCAAATACCTCAACGGTGGGTCCATCAAGAAAATCATCGTAGTTCCTTCGAAGATCATCAACGTAGTATGCTGAGCAAAGGTGGTTTCTGGACGATAATTAAGGAGTACGCGATCATCAGCCTCGGACTGCTGCTGTACGTGTCCGCGTGGAGCGTGTTCCTGCTTCCGAACAATATGGTCGGCGGCGGCGTTTCCGGTATGGGTGCCATCATCCAGTACGCCACTGGCTTCAAGATCAGCTACACATATTTCCTGGTCAATGCAGTCCTGCTTGTCATCGCCCTGAAAATCCTCGGCAAGAGTTTCGGCGCCAAGACCGTCTTCGCCGTCATAGTGACCACCCTCCTGTTCCGTGTCATCCCCGACATCATCCCTTCCGACTTCATCAATGAATTCGCCCACGAGAACGGAAGGCTGACCTGCGCCCTCTTCGGCGGAGCCCTCTCCGGCCTC
>JAGCZI010000130.1 GCA_017960085.1 Bacteroidales bacterium | reverse complement strand
GACACAGTGCGCAAGCAGTGCGAACTGAGAGGGGAGAGCCTCAACGTCGCCGACATCGAGCAGAAATACAAGGACGGAGCCACTCCCGTCAAGGAGAACTCCGACTTCGGACGCGTGTTCGGCCGTGTGATCTGCATCTTCGTAGGCCTCATCCTGCTGATGATGGGTATCTCCGGCCTGCTGGCAGGCGGCCTTGCAGCCTTCGGCTATACGGCAATCCTCCACTTCGACATCAGCTTCTTCACTGAATTGTTGGAAGATTTCTTCGATACCTTCGGAGCCACCTACCACGGCTTTTTCGCAGGCATACCCGTAGTCACCAAGGTGCTGCTGATAATCTTCGGCTCGCTGACCTACTTCTTGCCGTGCATCGGTATGATTTATGGCGGTATCCACCTGATCTTCAACCTCAAGTCTCCTTCCTGGAGGCCCGGTCTCGTGATCTTCATCCTCTGGCTCATCAGCATCATCGCATTCTTCGTGATGCTTATCATCGCGACGGCGACCGGCGGCCTGTGGCACTCGACAATTACTGCATTTCTTTAAACAATAATCGGATCAGGACGGGCAGATGGTCGCTCACCCCGCCGTTGTAGCGCGGTCCGACGAAGGTGCGCTTCGGCTTCAGCCCCAGAAAAGCTGAGTCATACTCCTGGAGGAAAGAGGCGTCGAAAATGCTGAACGACGCACCTTCGTCAGCCAGCTGCCCTGAGACAACAGCCTGGTCAATCAGTTCCCACTTGCCTTTGTAGCGGATAGATCCCTTCCCCTGCCGCCACAAAGGCAAGGCTATGTTATGAAGGCCGCAGCTGTCGCAAAGGGCGGCAAGCGACTCGCTGTCCGGAGTGTCGTTGAAGTCGCCCACCAGCAGTATGCGGGCCGCCGGGTCCTCGGCCAGCAGAGAGCTGATCCTGCCGGCCAGCAGCTGAGAAACTGCGATGCGGCGGCTGTCGGACGATGCAGCCCCGCCGCGCTTCGACGGCCAGTGGTTCACGAACAGATGCAGCGGCGCGGCAGCAGAATCAGCCGCCGGAGCCAGCCTGCAGTAGAGAATCTCCCTGGTCAGGAAGCCCTCCACAGTCAGGAATTCGGCTGAAAGGAGCACAAGCCTCGCCGGGTCGTAGAGCAGCGCCACGTCGATGCCTCGGGCGTCCGGGCTGTCGCGGTGCACGATGCGGTAGCCGGTCTTGGCGAGAGGGGTGTCGCCCACAAGGTCGTCCAGCACCCGCCGGTTCTCCACCTCCGCCAGCGCTATGACGGCCGGGAGCTCGCCAAGGCTGTCAGCAGTGGCAATCAGCGCCTTGGCTATGAAGTTGCGCTTGGCCAGATATCGCTTCTTGTTCCAGTGGTAGCTGCCTGCAGGAGTGAAGTCGTCATCGTCGCTGTCCGGGTCGTTCCGAGTGTCAAAGTAGTTCTCTACGTTGTAAAAAACAACCTGTGCGCTGCTTTGGAAGGCCGCGCACAGGAGTAGAACCGCAATCACCACTATCTCCCGCCTCATCCCAGTTGCGTTTTAGGATCAATCGAGAGTCATCTCGTCGAGCAGGTAGCCTGCCCCTCCGAATTTGTCGATGATGAACAGCACGTAACGGATGTCGACGCAGATGCAGCGCTGCAGGTCGGGCTCGAAGATGATGTCGCCGGACATCGCCTCCCAGTTGCCGTCGAAGGCCAGGCCGGTGAGCTCACCCTTGCCGTTGAAGACAGGGCTGCCGGAGTTTCCGCCGGTGATGTCGCCGGTCATAATGAAGCAGTTCGGCATACTGCCGTCAGGATTGGCGTAGCGGCCGAAATCCTTGGCTGCATAGAGGTCTTTGAGCCTCTGGGGAACGACGAACTCCCAGTTGTCGGGGTCTTCCTTCTCCATCACACCCTTCAGGGTAGTGTAGTATTTGTAGATGACGCCGTCTTTCGGCTCATAGGCTTTCACCTGGCCGTATGTCAGACGCATCGTAGAGTTGGCGTCGGGGTAGATGGGCTTGCCGGCATTCATCTCCAGCTGGCCGGCGATGTACAGCTTGCGGGCCTTGGCGAGCTTCTCGGCCAGGGCGGTGTAGGTCACCTGCTCGGCCAGGCCGACGGTGCGGTAATCCTGCACGAAATGATAAGCCGGGTCGTCCACGAAGCTGATGCGGCCGCTTGCAGCCTTGGCTGCGATGACAGCGGCGGCTTTTTCCTTCGAAGAGAAGGCCGTAGTGGCGAAGAGGTCGTCCACATAAGCGTCGATGTCGCCGGCGAACTCACTGTCGATGACCTGGAAGAACTCGGGAAGGAGGTTGGCGGGCAGCTTGTCCTTGGCCACACGGATCATCTCCTTGGTGACCTTGACGTCGGTGGGCATATTGTAGTTCTTGTAGAAAGAATCCATCAGCGCATCGACGGTGGCCAGCAGATTCTTGCGGGCGCTCTCGTCAGCAGTATCGTAGTTGCGCAGACGGTTGGCCACGTTGTTGGCTATGGTAGCGATTTCGACCCTGCCGAGCGACTCGGTCAGGTAGGTCATATTGACGTCGTGCTGGGTCATCTGCTCCACTATAGAGTAGATTTCGTCAAGCACTCCAGCGTATTTCTTGTTGCGGCCGGGCTTTGCGGCGATCCAGTTGCGGAAAGCGTTGTCGTTCTCATAGCGGCGCTCCTCGACGTTGAGGTTGGCGATCTGCTCGTTCATTCCGATCCAGTTCTTCCAGTAGTTCGAAGAGCTGCTGTATTTGCTGGCGTATTTCAGCTTGACCTCGGGGTCGGCCAGCATATCAGCCATCAGCACGTCCTGACGGTGGCCGCGGCAGTAGATTCCGGCCTCGTTGCCGGCCTTTGTCATAGCGATTTCAGGACCGGTAAGGTAGCGGTTGGTGCTTCCGGGGTAGCCGATGATCATAGAGAAGTCGCCTTCCTGGATGCCCTTCAGCGACACGGTCAGATGTGTGACAGGGTTGTAAGGCACATTGTCCGGAGAATAATCAGCCGGGTTGCCGTCCTTGTCGGAATAGATGCGGAACATAGAGAAGTCGCAGGTGTGGCGCGGCCACATCCAGTTGTCGGTGTCGGCACCAAACTTTCCAATCGAGCTCGGCGGAGCGCCCACGAAGCGGACGTCGCGGTAGGTCTTGTAGACAATCAGGTAGTAATAGTTACCGCCGTAGGGAGATGAGATCGTAGCTGAGAGGAAGTGATTGTCACGGATTGCATCGGCCTTCAGCTTGTAAGCAGCCTCTGACATCAGACTGTCGCGCTGATGGTCATCCTTGCCCTTGCGGGCAGCTTTCTCAAGCTGCTTGGTGACGTCGGTCATGCTCTCCATGAAGGTCACTGTCAGGCCCGGGGCGGGGAGCTCCTGGCTGTAGTCCATAGCCCAGTATCCGTCTGTGAGGTAGTCATGCTCGATGGTGCTGAGGCTCTGGATGACGCTGTAGCCGCAGTGGTGGTTGGTCAGCAGCAGGCCTTGTGACGAAACGACTTCGCCTGTGCAGCCGCCTCCGAAATGCACGACGGCATCCTTGAGGGAAGAATGGTTGATATTGTAGATGTCAGATGCAGACAGCTGGCAGCCCATCTGCTGCATTGTCTTGATGTTCATCTTCTCGAGCAGAGGGAGCAGCCACATTCCCTCGTCGGCTGAAGCCGGGAGGAAAAGAAGGGCCGCTGCCAGTGCGATGACGGTGCGCTTTAGTGTTTTCATATCGTTTTTGATAGTTTTCACAAAAGTAACAAAATCCCTTTATAATAGGTGTTTGGTTTTGTGTTATTAATTCCCTATATTTGTCGGCTCCAGAAAAAGCGATAAATAATAAATAATCAAATATTTAACCGAATAATGAAAAATTACACTACTGACAAGATTCGCAACGTCGTACTCATAGGTGGCACCCGCAGCGGTAAGACCACCCTTGCGGAAGCGATGTTGTATGAAGGCAAGGTCATCGACCGCCGCGGTACCGTAGAGGGCAAGACTACGGTTTCCGACAACACCGAAGTTGAACAGCTTTACCAGCGCTCAATCTATTCCACTCCGCTTTACGCAGAGTACAAAGACCACAAGATCAACTTTATCGACACTCCGGGTGCCGATGACTATATCGGTGGTGTGATTTCAGCCCTGAACGTTTGCGACTCAGCAATTATGACCATCAATGCAGGTCAGGGCGTCGAGGTAGGCACCGAGATTATGGGCCGCTATGCAGAAGAGCACAAGATGCCGATGATCATCGCTGTCAACCAGCTCGATACCGACAAGTCAAACTGGGACAACACTATCGACAGCCTGCACCAGGCTTTCGGCAGCAAGCCCACCATCTTCCAGTTCCCTGTCAACGCAGGCGTTGAGTTCAACAGCTTCGTGGACGTCCTCAAGATGAAGATGTACAAATTCAGCGGTGACGACGGCAAGTTCGAAATCGTTGACGTTCCCGCCGACCTTATGTCAAAGGCCGAAGATATGCGCGCCGAGCTGATGGAAATGGCAGCTGAGAGCGACGAGGCCCTGATGGAGAAATTCTTCGACGCAGGCGAGCTCACCGAAGAAGAGATGCACAAAGGTCTCAACATCGGTTTCGTGAACGGCACCCTCTATCCTGTCTTCTGCGTATGCGGCAAGAAGGACATCGGCGTTCAGCGTCTTATGGAATTTCTCACCGAGGTGGCTCCCGCCCCGAAGGAGGATCCCACAGGCAAGACCTCTCTGTTCGTCTACAAGACTGCTCTCGAGCAGCACCTCGGCGACGTGGTATACTTCAAGGTTCTTTCAGGCAAGGTTGGTGAAGGTGAAGACTTCATCAATATGGCCAACGACTCAAAGGAGCGCATCACCACTCTCTATGCCGTAGCCGGCAAGAAGAAAGAGAGAGTTACCGAGCTCGCAGCCGGTGACCTGGGTTGCACCGTGAAGCTGAAAGCTGTCAAGAACAACCAGACCCTCAACACTCCGGGTTACGACAAAGTATTCCCGCCCATCGAGTATCCGCAGAGCAAGTACCGTTGCGCCGTCAAGGCTGTCGACGAGAAAGACGAGGAGAAACTCGGCGAGGCTCTCAACCGCGCAGGTGCAGAGGATCCTACAATGCGTATCGAGTATTCTAAGGAACTCCGCCAGACCATCATCAACGGTATGGGTGAGCAGCACATCAACATCCTCAAATGGCATATCAACAACGACTATAAGATTGACGTCGAGCTCTTCGCTCCGAAGATCCCTTACCGCGAGACCATCACCAAGGTCGCTACCGCCGAGTACACCCACAAGAAACAGTCAGGTGGTGCAGGTCAGTACGGCCGCGTAGTTCTCCTCGTGGAGCCTATCGTTGAAGGTGTAGAGCCTACAGGCCGCTTCAAGATCGACGGCAAGGACACTCAGCTCACCATCAAGGGTAAGGAAGAAGCTACTCTCGACTGGGGCGGCAAGTTCGAATTCGTGAACTGCGTCGTCGGTGGTGCCATCGATGCCGGCTTTATGCCCGCTATCAAGAAAGGTATTATGCAGAAGATGGAGGAAGGCCCTCTGACCGGTTCTTACGCACGCGACATCCGCGTATACATCTACGATGGTAAGATGCACCCGGTAGACTCTAAGGAAATCGCCTTCATCATCGCCGGCCGTAACGCTTTCAAGGACGCCTTCAAGCAGGCTGGTCCGAAGCTTCTGGAGCCCATCTACCTCGTTGAGGTTATGGTTCCCGGCGACTGCATGGGTGACGTTATGAGCGATATCCAGAACCGTCGTGGTATCATCGAGGGTATGGGCAGCGAGAAAGGCTTCCAGATCCTCAAGGCCCGCGTTCCTCTGGCAGAGCTCTACAAATACTCTACTACCCTTAGCTCCCTCACTTCAGGCCGCGCTACCTTCACAATGAGCTTCATCGAGTACCAGCAGGTTCCGATGGATGTTCAGGAGAAGCTCCTCAAGGCTTACGAAGAGGAAGAGAAAGACGAGTAGCAGTGCGCTTCAAGCAGTTCTCAGTGGACGACAGCCGGTGTGCGATGAAAGTCGGCACCGACGGAATCCTTCTGGGAGCCTGGGTTTCCTGCGAAGGAGCCGGCAAGCTGCTTGACATAGGCACAGGATCGGGACTGATCGCCCTTATGGCGGCACAGAGATGTGCAGCCGGGGGCGATCGCCGTTTTCATATAACTGCTATCGACATCGATGCTGCGGCGGCCGGCCAGGCTGCGGAGAATTTCGCGGCGTCACCCTGGGCCGGACAGCTGACGGCGCTGCCGCTGAGTCTTGACGCTTTCCTGGCGGAAGGGCACGACGGTGAGTTTGATGTCATCGTGTCGAATCCACCTTATTATATTACAGGCAAGAGCATTATCCCTGCGGGGGAGGCTCGTTCTGCTGCCCGCCGGGATGCGGACCTCAGCCTCGACGACATCCTGAGGGCTGCGGCGGTGCTGCTGGCGCCGCAGGGGAGGCTGGCGCTCATCCTTCCGACGGCCCGTGAGGCGGACCTGCTGGCAGCGTGTGCCGCAGCCGGGATGGAACCAGTGCGTCGCTGCCTTGTGCGCACCACTCCCCGCAAAGCGCCGTCGCGCCTGCTCGTGGAGGTAGGACGTATGCAGGGCGATCCTTCTGAGTCCGTTTCTTGGGGTAGGTCCGATGAAACCGTGAGGACCTACCCCGCAAATCAGCCTCCTAGCTACTTGCAGTGGTGTAGGTCTGGCACCTTTGATGGGACCTACCCCAAAGTAGGCCGGGACCTACCCCATCAGGAGGAGGCCTGTCTTACGATAGGCAGCCCGGAATTTAAGATTCTGACAGGGGATTTTTACCTTTAGCGAGTAGCTCGTAATCGGCGATGATCTCGCGGACGCGGTCGGTCTCGGAGCCTCCGAGGGCCTTCAGGCGGTTGAAAGCATTCTGGGCGATGCGCTGCCTCAGCTCTTCGTGGTCCAGCAGCTTGCAGGCCTTGTGTACCAGCTCTTCCTTGCTGCGGAAATAAATGCAGCACTCCTTTGCCGGCCACAGCTTGTCCATATCCTCGGTATATTCGCTCAGCATCACCGTCTTGGTCGCAGGCAGCTCGAAGCAGCGGCGGGTGTAGGTG
>JAGCZI010000129.1 GCA_017960085.1 Bacteroidales bacterium | reverse complement strand
TTGTACCCCGTAGTGGAATCGAACCACTATTTAAAGTTTAGGAAACTTCCGTTCTATCCGTTGAACTAACAGGGCTCGATTCAGTCTGAGGACTGAAAAGCGTCAGAATTACGAATTCTTGACGATAATCTGACGGCCACGATAGTAACCGCACTCAGGGCAAACGCGATGGAACAATACAGTTGCGCCGCAGTTTGAGCAAGTCGTCATTGTAGGGACGATAGCTACATCGTGTGTTCTTCTTTTATCTCTACGCTGTTTAGAGACTTTTCGTTTAGGATGTGCCATTATTAATGTTTTTTATTTGTTTTGTTCAATAAATCTTTCAAACCGCTGAAAGGTGCATTCCTTTCGGGAGTCTCCTCGGGTTCAAGCTCTTTGAGACGAGCCATCATCTCTGGATTGCACTGCCCTTCAGGATGGACCTTTACAATCGGTATGCTAAGGCAGATGAAGTCATAGACCGTCTGTCCGAGGTCCAGCTCCGTCTGATCTTCGGGGAGAATCAGAACATTGTCGTCTTCCTCCTCCACTGACTCCGGATCGCTGTCGAAGCGGACTACGAGCAATTGCTCCTGATCTACTTCTATAGGCAGCGGGTCCAGACATCTGTCGCACTCGACGACAACTGTTCCTTTGACCTTACAAAGAACTTCAATCCAACTTCCCTTCTTCTCCTCGTCCACGTGCACATCGCAGTCGACATCTAGCACGAAATCATTGCCGAACTCCTCGAGGAAACCTTTATCAACCTTAAAATCAAAACTCTGAGAGCCCTTGACTGTATTCTTTACGGGTATAATCATCGTGCTCATCGGCGCTGGTCTTGCAAAGTGGGCTGCAAATATAGTAAAATTTTTGAATTTTCTAATCCTGAGCGCGTTTTCTTGCCAAAGCATCGAGAAGTATCTTGCGGATTCGCATCGATTTAGGCGTAATCTCCACAAGTTCGTCTTCCTGGATGTACTCCAAAGCCTCTTCGAGACTGAATTTCACCGGAGGAGGAAGCATCACCTTCTCGTCAGTGCCGGCTGCACGCACGTTGGTAAGTTTCTTTGTCTTGCAGACATTCACCACAAGGTCCCGCTCACGGGTATGCTCCCCTATCACCTGGCCCATATACACCTGCTCGCCCGGATCGATGAAGAAGCGGCCGCGGTCCTGGAGCTTGTCCATCGCGTAAGCCACTGCTTCGCCGGTCTCGGCAGCAACCAGAGAGCCGTTGACGCGCTTCTCGATGTCACCTTTGTAAGGCTCATAATCTTTGAAGCGGTGCGCGATGATAGCTTCGCCCTGGCTGGCTGTCAGCAGATTGCTGCGCAGGCCCATCAATCCTCGGCTGGGGATGTTGAAATCCAGATGGGTACGGCCGTCGTGGGACTCCATACGGATTAGTGCGCCCTTGCGTCGGGTCGCCATCTCGATGGCCTTGCCTACGAATTCGTCGGGAACCTCGATAGTCAGGTCTTCGATGGGCTCGCAGCGCTGTCCGTTGATGGTCTTGTCCAGTACCTTGGGCTGGCCTACCTGCAGTTCGAAGCCCTCGCGTCGCATTGTCTCGATCAGAATTGAGAGGTGCAGCACGCCACGGCCGTAGACGATGAAAGAGTCGGTGCCGACGCCGGGTTTCACCCTGAGGGCCAGATTCTTCTCAAGCTCACGCTCGAGACGCTCTTTGATGTGGCGGGAAGTGACGAACTTGCCCTCCTGGCCAAAGAACGGAGAGTCATTGATGGTGAAGAGCATACTCATCGTAGGCTCGTCGATGCTGATGGGAGTCAGTGCCTCAGGATTCTCGAAGTCGGCAATGGTGTCACCGATTTCGAAACCCTCGATGCCGACAACTGCGCAGATGTCGCCGCACTGCACTTCTGCCACCTTTTTCTTCTCAAGTCCTTCGAAGACCATCAGATCCTTGACCTTCTGCTTCTCCACGATGTCGTAGCGCTTGCACAGGGAGATGTTCATCCCGGCCTTGAGGGAGCCGCGGGTGATGCGGCCTATTGCTATACGGCCCACATAGGGCGAATATTCGAGGGAAGATATCAGCAGCTGGACAGTGCCTTCAACCTGCTCGGGAGCAGGAATTTCCTCAAGGATGACATCCAGCAGCGGGGTGATGTCGGTGGTCGGCTTGCGCCAGTCGAGCGACATCCAGCCCTGCTTGGCGCTGCCGAAGACAGTGCGGAAGTCGAGTTGTTCCTCTGTGGCGTTAAGCTGGCACATCAGGTCGAACACCTGCTCGTTCACCTCGTCGGGACGGCAGTTGGGCTTGTCGACCTTGTTGATTACTACAATCGGCTTCTTGCCCATCTCGATGGCTTTCTGCAGGACAAAACGGGTCTGCGGCATAGTGCCTTCGAAGGCATCCACGAGCAGCAGTACGCCGTCGGCCATATTCAGCACACGCTCCACCTCGCCGCCGAAGTCGGCGTGGCCCGGAGTGTCGATGATGTTGATCTTGGTGTTCTTGTAAGGGACCGAAACGTTCTTGGCGAGGATGGTGATGCCCCTCTCCCGCTCAAGGTCATTATTGTCGAGGATGAGTGTGCCCAGCTTCTCTGCGTCGCGCAGGATTTTGCTCTGCTGTATCATCTTGTCAACCAGCGTAGTCTTGCCGTGGTCGACGTGGGCGATGATTGCTATATTTCTGATATCTTGCATAGGGCCGCAAAATTATATAATTTTGGGGCAATCGAAAAAATAATTGTAAAGCTATATGAACCCTATTCTCGTCCGTCCTGCAGATATGGTGAGGATAACCACCCCCGCTCTTGCAGAAAAATACATCGAAAGCCAGATTTCAGTACTCAGAGAACAGATCGGCGACAAGAAAGTCCTGCTGGCTCTGTCCGGAGGCGTTGACTCTTCAGTAGTGGCAGCGCTGCTCATCAAGGCAGTCGGCCGCCAGCTCGTATGCGTACACGTCAACCACGGACTTCTCCGCAAAGGCGAGCCCGAGCAGGTCATCAAAGTCTTCCGCGACGAAATGAACGCTGACCTGATCTACGTCGACGCTACCGACCGCTTCCTCGACAAGCTCGCCGGAGTTACCGACCCCGAGCAGAAACGCAAGATCATCGGCGGCGAATTCATAGAGGTCTTCGCAGAGGAAGCCCGCAAGCTCGACGGAATAGAGTTCCTGGCCCAGGGCACCATCTGGCCTGATATCCTCGAGTCTGAAGCCGGCATCAAAGCCCACCACAACACAGGCGGCCTTCCGGAAGATATGAAGTTCGAACTTGTCGAGCCGGTGCGCATCCTGTTCAAGGATGAGGTCCGCATCGTCGGCAAGGCTCTCGGCCTGCCCGACAATATGGTCTTCCGCCAGCCCTTCCCCGGCCCCGGCCTCGGAGTACGCTGCCCCGGAGCCATCACCCGCGACCGTCTCGAAGCAGTCCGCGAATCCGACGCTATCCTGCGTGAGGAATTTGAGAAGAACGGCCTTGAAGGCAAGGTTTGGCAGTATTTCACTGTAGTTCCCGACTTCAAGTCCACCGGCATAAAGAATGGCAAGCGCACCTTCGACTGGCCTTGCATCATCCGCGCCATCAACACCACTGACGTAATGGAAGTAACGGTAGAGCATCTCAGTGACGCCCTTATCGACCATCTGGTAAAGCGCATCACCACCGAGGTGCCCGGCATCAACCGTGTTCTTTTCGATTATACTCCGAAACCGCCGGCAACAGTGGAATACGAATAATATAAAAAAAGGTGACTCTCTCGAGTCACCTTTTTTTATTTTGACATCACATAATCGATGACGGCACGGTTGGCCGCATCTATCTTGTCCAGACTGTATCTGATGTAGATTCCTGTGATGTGGGCGCCGTGTCGGTGTCCGAGTGATTCGCTGATGGTATCCTTGGGGATATCAAGGTCCACAGCATAATTCGCCCAGGAGTATCTGGCCCAGTAGAGAGTGAGGCCGTCCGTGACAGATGACAGGAAATTGTTGCAGTTCTGCTCGAAACATTTGTACTTCTCAGCATAATAGAGCAGATGCTTATCCCCCGCATAGCGGTCTATGATGGCCTGGGCCTCGGGCTCTATCCTGATAGAATAGTTCTTGCCCGTCTTGGAGCGCTTGTAATGCAGCCTGCCGTTCACGACGCTGTCCTTGGTCAATTTCTTCAAATCCGTCGGATTGATGCCGATGAGCAGGAAAGAAAGCACGAAAGCATCTCTGTACATCGCTTTCTTGCCGCTCAGCTGCATAGCTATAAGCTTACGCATCGCCGCAACCGGCAATGAGCGCAGCGGCGTGTCGTCCTCTGCGCTGCTGTCGATCTTCAAATAGGCAGGATTGACTTCCACGCCGCTTTCATAGGCGTAGCGGATCACTGCCTTGAGGTCTTTCATACGTCTGGAAATGGTGTTGCGCTTGTACTTGCTCAGTTGTTTCTGCCATCCTTCCAGGAAACTGTAATTCAAATCTGAAAACTTCACTTTGTCAAGATCGCCGCAATACTCTGTGAGCCGCTTGCGGGTCTGGTCATAACTTGTCCTGGTACTGCCGGTCTTGAGTTCGATGACCTTGGTGAAATATTGACCAAGGGTCGGCACATCTACGGTCGGCGCGTTCAGTTGCAAGTTGGTCAGCATCTGACGAAGCTGTTCTTTGGTGAGAGAGGTAAATACGCCCCTTTCCATCAGCTCAGCTATGCGGTTGTTGATGCTGAGGAGGAGCATACCGAGAATGTTGTTGATTTTCCGTGATCCAGGCCCGATACAAACCTGGAGCTTCGCGTTCCAATCAGATGGAGCGAGGTAAATGCCTGTCGACAGGTAAAGGTTGGTTCCGTATCCCACTTTGATCTGCACCGGGTAGGTTCCATCCTTCAGGGCCCTTCGTGTATCAAGGCGTAAGGCTGATTTTCCCATAAAGTTGCTGATTGTTTGCTGAAAACAAGTCCTGCAAAAATCGTACTGATTGGGACACTGAGCATTGCGGCAATGCTCTGACAGTAAAACGCTAAAGGAACTTAAAACATTGGGCCTCATGATGTTAGCATTTTTTGCAAAACCCGTATGGCTACGTGTTTTTCAATTTTCCTGTAAGATAGATAGAAAAAACGAAACGACAAAATCGAAATACTAAAATACTTACCTAATTATTAATCAATTAACAAACAACTTAATCATTAACTTAAAGCATTACTTATGGAAAACAGCTTCAACAAAAAGTCAACTTTCTTTAAGTTACTGTCAGTTGCTTTTGTGCTTTGCGCGTTCACTTGGAGCGCTCTCGCACAGAACGTGATAGTTAAAGGAGTTGTGAAGGACACCGACGGCCAGACCGTTATCGGCGCCAG
>JAGCZI010000128.1 GCA_017960085.1 Bacteroidales bacterium | reverse complement strand
TTTGGCTCTGAAGGCCTTCCGGTATTCCGAAGGTGTCGCTCCCAGGGTCTTTGCCACATAGCGTGTGAAGTACGACCTGCTGGAGAAGTGCATTTCGTCACAGATGTCTTCGAGGCTGCGGTCGGAGCTTTCGAGCAGCTCGCGCACGCGCAGGGTGGTGTAGTGGTTGATCCAGTCGCTGGCTCCCGACCCGCTGGCATCAAGGCACACCCTGCTCAGCTTGCGCGGGGTGATGTTCAGCTTCCCTGCATACCACGCAACGGTCCTCTCGCTGTTGCAGTGTGCCTTCAGCAGCTCCTGGAACCTCATAAACACAAATGCGGCGTCATTGCTTCCGGTCAGCCTGCTGGATACGGCCTTGTCGTCGTAAATGTCCCAGATGTCGTACATAAGTACCTGGAAACAGTGGTAGAGGCTTTGCCTGCCAAAGTCGCTTGTGCGGCAGAGACGTTCCTCTATCCTTGCTATGTCCGACAGCAGCAGCTCCTTCTCATCGGCATCAAGGTGGGTCACCGGATGGGCCTTGGTCTGCAGGAATCCGCTCGTCGACCATACGTTGCCGTTGTGGGCGTTGTGCAGAAAGCCTCTGGGCACAGCCAGGGCCTTGCCGCTGAAGTCGTCGGAAAAGACCAGTCCGGTGCAGCCGGAGTCTCCCTGGAGGATCACAAGGTCATTGTCCCCGAAGCTGTGCCTGGCACCGTCGCAGACAAAGGAGCCTCCCCCGGAAAAACAAATAAAATGAATGTGGTGGCTGCCGTAGAATCCGGCGGGAGAGGGCAGGTCCTGGGGACAAAGGAATACTTTTGCGTTCGCAGAGGAAATATTGGACATAAAAAGGACAAAAAGTGAAAAGGATTATGGGCTGCAGGCCCGTATCTTTGCGCACAAAGTTACAAATAGGTTCAAAAATATGAAAAACATAACCCTTTCAGCCACTCTGGCCGGTCTGCTTTTGAGCATATTCACGGCAGGTGCCGTAACAGCCGTGCCGGACACCACCGCCAACTATATCGACGAGGCTGTCGTCACAGGCACCAGGGCCAGGACCCTTTCCGGTTTCCTTCCCCAGACGATCAGCGTAGTGAACCATAGCGAACTGACATCTCCGCAGCGTCTCAATGTGCTGCCCACGTTGAATGAACTCGTGCCCGGCCTCTTCGTGTCGTCGAGGGCGATGCTGGGCTACGGCGTCAGCACCGGAGCTGCCGGCGGCATCAGCATCAGGGGCCTTGCCGGTGGTTCAGGACAGATGATGGTGCTCATTGACGGACATCCCCAGTATCAGGGCATCTTCGGCCATCCTATCTCAGACTCATACCAGACCCTTATGACCGAGCGCGTGGAAGTGCTCCGCGGTCCGGCATCGGTGCTCTACGGCAGCAATGCGATGGGCGGAGTAGTAAACATCATAACCCGCAAGTCACTTGAAGACGGCGTCCACACAGATCTCGACCTCGGTGCAGGAAGTTTCGGCACATTCAAAGGCGTGCTCAGCAACCGCATCAAGAAAGGCCGCTTCAGCAGCGTCGTTTCAGGCCAGTATGCCCGCAGCAACAACCACCGTCCCCGGATGGGCTTCGAGCAGTACGGAGGTTACGGCAAGATCGGCTACCAGTTCTCGGACAACTGGAGCGCCTATGCCGACGTAGACATCACACACTTCAACTCTTCATATCCCGGCGCCACAAACGCCCCTCTGTTCGATGCAGACCAGTGGATAACCCGCGGCGTGGCTTCGGCAGCCGTTGAGAACCACTACGACAAAACTGACGGTGCCATCAGTTTCTATTACAACTTCGGCAACCACAAGATCAATGACGGTCACGCCGAAGGTGCCGCTCCCCAGGCGAACTGGTTCCGCAGCGAAGATGCCCTTGCAGGCGTTTCAGCCTGGCAGAGCTTCGGCCTTTTCAAGGGCAACACCACTACAGTCGGTTTTGATTGGCAGAGCATCCACGGCAAGGCCTGGAACCAGGTGATTGCGACAGGTGAAGACCTTGCTCCGATGGCTGACAAGACCGAGAACGAGATTGCCGGTTATATCGATTTCCGTCAGGATATTGCCAGCTGGCTTACCGTCGACCTCGGCCTGAGGGTTGACAACCACTCTAAGTCCGGCCTGGAGCTCGTGCCTCAGGGCGGTCTGGCATTCCGCATCGGCAAAGGCGAACTGAAGGCTATGGTAAGCAAGGGCTTCCGCAGGCCGACCATCAAAGATATGTATCTGTTCCGTCCCGCAAATCCTGACCTTGAGCCCGAGCGCATAATGAACTATGAGCTGGCCTGGAAGGCTCCCGCAGGAGACTACGTTACATACGGCCTGAACGTGTTCTACCTCAAGGGCCGCAATATGATCCAGACCCAGATGGTCAACGGTATGCCGCTCAATGTAAATACAGGCCCTATCGAAAACTCAGGTGTGGAGTTGGAACTTCGCTGGCACATAAGCAGCAGCTTTAACCTCGTCACCAACGGCAGCTGGCTTAATATGCGTAACCCGGTCGTCGG
>JAGCZI010000127.1 GCA_017960085.1 Bacteroidales bacterium | reverse complement strand
GTCCAAACTTCTGAAGGTGTTGCTGACAAGATTTATTTTCTTCCCGTAACACCTTATTTTGTGGAAAAAGTCATCGCCAAAGAGCGTCCGCAGGGCATCCTTCTCGCCTACGGAGGTCAGACCGCCCTGAACTGCGGCGTCTCCCTCTTCAACAGCGGCGTCCTTGACAAATACGATGTCAAGGTCCTCGGCACTCCGGTCCAGTCTATCATCGACACCGAAGACCGTGAACTTTTCAACAAGAGGATGGAAGAGATCGACATCAAGATCATCCGCAGCGAAGCAGTCGAAAGCATCGAAGACGCCCGCCGCGCTGCCGCTGAAGTCGGCTACCCCGTAATCCTCCGTGCAGCTTATGCCCTCGGTGGCCTGGGCAGCGGTTTCTGCGACAACGAGGATGAGCTCAACGCGCTGGCCGAGAAGTCTTTCTCCTACTCCCCCCAGGTGCTTGTCGAAAAATCCCTCAAAGGATGGAAAGAGATTGAATTCGAAGTGGTCCGCGACGCCTACGGCAACGCCACGACCATCTGCGAGATGGAGAACTTCGACCCGCTGGGCATCCATACCGGCGAAAGCATCGTAGTCAGTCCCTGCCAGAGCCTCAATGACCACGACCGCGAGCTGCTCACCGGCCTTGCGCTCAAGATCGTCAAGCATATAGGCATCGTCGGAGAATGCAACATCCAGTTCGCATACGAGCCGGGCGGCGAAGACTACCGCGTCATCGAAATCAACGCCCGCCTGAGCCGTTCTTCTGCCCTCGCTTCGAAAGCCACCGGTTATCCGCTGGCCTTCGTCGCAGCAAAGATCGCCCTCGGCTACTCCCTCACCGACCTGAACAATCCCGCATCTGACAAGATATATCAGCCGTCCATCGACTACATAGTCTGCAAGATCCCCCGCTGGGACCTCAGCAAGTTCCACGGCGTCAGCCGCGAAATCGGCAGCAGTATGAAGTCCGTCGGCGAAGTGATGTCCATCGGCAAGAACTTCGAAGAGACCATACAGAAAGGTCTGCGAATGATCGGCCAGGGAGCCCACGGCTTCGTAGCCAACAAGGAAATCACCGTTCCGGACATCGACGAGGCTCTCAAGAACCCTACCGACAACCGTATCTTCGTCATCTCGAAGGCCTTCCAGAAGGGCTACACCATCGACCAGATATATGACCTCACCAAGATTGACAAATGGTTCCTGAACAAGCTCTACGGCATCGTTGAGACTTCCCGCGAGATTGAGAAATACGACCGTCCCGAGGACATTCCCGATGAGCTGCTGCGCAAGGCAAAGCTCGACGGCTTCTCAGACTTCCAGATCGGAAGGCTCGTCTACAAGGACAAAATCGATATGGACGAGGCTTCTGACAAGGTCCGCGCGAACCGCAAGGCCCGCGGTCTGCTGCCCTTCGTCAAGAGAATCACTACTTTCGCTTCCGACGACCCTGACAAGGCCAATTACCTCTATGTTACATACGGTTCCGACCACAGCGACATCCCCTTCGACAACGGCAGCAACTCCATCATAGTGCTCGGTTCCGGTGCTTACCGCATCGGTTCGTCCGTAGAGTTCGACTGGTGCAGCGTGAACGCGCTGAACACCATACGAAAGGCAGGCTACACGGGCATAATGATCAACTACAACCCCGAGACTGTCTCAACCGACTATGATATGTGCGACCGCCTGTACTTCGACGAACTCACGTTCGAGAGGGTGCTCGACATATACGAGCTCGAGAATCCGCACGGTGTCATCGTGTCAGTGGGCGGCCAGATTCCCAACAACCTGGCTCTCAGGATGAAGAACGAAGGTCACGTCAAGATTCTCGGCACATCCGCTGAGATGATCGACAACGCCGAGGACCGCCACAAGTTCTCAGCTATGCTCGACCGCATCGGTGTGGACCAGCCCGCCTGGAAGGAGCTGTCGTCAATGGACGAACTCCATCAGTTCGTGAAATCAGTCGGCTACCCTGTCCTCGTGCGTCCTTCATACGTGCTTTCAGGCGCAGCGATGAACGTCTGCTCGAATGACGGTGAGCTCATCGAGTTCCTGAAGCTGGCCAGCGAAGTGTCCAAGAAACATCCGGTAGTGGTAAGCTCGTTCATCCAGCACGCCAAGGAGATTGAGTTCGACGCTGTGGCTTCTAAGGGTGAAGTGCTTGCATACGCTATTTCCGAACATATCGAATACGCCGGCGTACACTCAGGCGACGCAACCATCCAGTTCCCGCCCCAGAAGCTTTACGTGGAGACCGCCCGCCGCATCAAGAAGATCGCCCGCAAGATCGCCGAGGCTCTGTGCATAAGCGGCCCGTTCAACATCCAGTTCCTCGCCCGCGACAACGAGATCAAGGTCATAGAGTGCAACCTGCGTGCGTCACGCAGTTTCCCGTTCGCATCCAAGGTCCTCAAGATCAACCTCATCGAGCTGGCCACCAAGGTTATGATCGGCGAGAAGGTCGAGGCTCCGCTCAAGAGTGCCTTCGACCTGGACTATGTCGGCATCAAGGCTTCCCAGTTCTCGTTCAACCGTCTGCAGAAGGCCGACCCCGTCCTCGGAGTCGATATGTCTTCTACCGGTGAGGTAGGCTGCATCGGCGACAACACCGACGAGGCCATCCTCAAGTCTATGCTGGCTGTAGGATACACCATTCCCAAGAAGCGCATTCTCATCTCCAGCGGTACCGGTGAGCAGAAAGCCCAGCTGCTGAAGGCTTCCCGCGACCTCATCGTCCACGGCTATGAAATCTACGCCACCGGCGGCACATACAAATACTGCATCGAGAACGGTATCCCCGCCCACAGGGTACTGTGGCCCAGCGAGACCGGCGACTGCCCCGAGGCTCTCCAGATGATCCACGACAAGCAGATAGACCTTGTCATCAACATCCCCAAGAACCTCTCGCAGCACGAGCTTAGCAACGGCTACAAGATCCGCCGCGCTGCCATCGATTTCAACATTCCTCTGATCACCAACCCCAGACTTGCATCGGCTTTCATCACGGCATTCTGCAATATGACCATCGATGACATCCAGATCAAGTCCTGGGACGAATACAAATAGCTTTTTTGACAGATGGACATAGTTCTTTTCATCGTCGGAATCGCATTGGTCGTCCTTGGGGCCGACTGGCTTGTTGACGGAGCTGTGTCCATTGCCAAACGTAGCGGCATTTCTGAATACGTCATCGGCGCCACCATAGTCGGCATCGGGACCTCGATGCCTGAGCTGGCAGTCAGTTTTTTCGCTGCCCTCAAGGGCAACGCCGACATCGCCATAGGCAATGTGGCTGGATCTAATATGGTCAACACACTGCTGATACTGGGCGTTACAGCCCTCATCTCCCCCATCGCCTTCACCCGCCAGAACCTGCGCAGGGACATTCCCATCACTCTCGGAGTTTCAGTGCTGCTGGCGTTCTTCGCCCTTGACACTTTCATCTGGAAGAGCGAGGTCAACAGGATCATCCGCCCCGAGGCCATCATCCTGCTGCTGTTGTTCGCCGGCTATATGTGGCTCAATTTCAAGCAGGACAAGGCTGCTGCCGGTCCTTCCTGCGAAGTCCCTGAGGAGAACAAGGAGAAGCCGATGAGCGTATTCAAGTCCGTGGCGATGATTGTCCTCGGCCTTGGAATGCTAGTGCTTGGAGGCAACCTGTTCGTGGATTCCGGCACAAACATAGCAAAGTCTCTCGGCGTTTCCGACTCGCTTATCGCCATATCTATGATGGCAGTCGGCACTTCACTTCCCGAGCTTGCCACCTGCATCGTGGCAGCGGCTAAGAAGAACAACCAGCTGGCGCTCGGCAACATCCTCGGCTCGAACATCTCCAACATCCTGCTGATCATCGGCCTGAGCGGCACAGTAGTGCCCCTGAACATCAATCCGCAGAGCTTCATCAGCCTGATGCTGCTGCCCGTCAGCGTCATCGTGCTCTGGATGACTTCCTTTATGTTCCGCAGGAAGACTCTCGACAGGGTCGACGGAGCCATCCTCATCGTGCTCTATGCGGCCTACATCGTGATGATTGGAAGAATGTAACGCTTTTGCTACCTTTATCGGCAACACTACTTAAAATCCTCCATAATGAAAAAGTTCACTCTTATAATTGCTGCTATAGCTGCACTGATGCTCAGCAGCTGCAACGGCAGCAAATCTGCACCTGCTCCCTTCGACCCTGCCACCAGAGGTTCAAACGACATCAAACTCGGTGCTGCCGGTTACTCATATCTTTTCTATGACATCGAGACTACCCTGAAGTTCCTGCAGGATATGGGTGTCCACTATCTTTCAGTGAAGGACAAATGGCTGCCTCTCGACGCTTCTTACGAAGATATGGTTGCCTTCAAGGAGCTCTGCGCCAAATATGACGTGGAAGGTTACACCCTCGGCCCCATCTATATGCGTTCTGAAGCCCAGGTCGACCAGGCTTTCGACTATGCGAAGCGCTACGGAGCCAAGTGGTTCATCGGCGTTCCCAACTACGAGCTGCTCGATTATATGATCGCCAAGATCAAGGAGACAGGCATCAAGGTTGCCATCCACACCCACGGCCCTGACGGAATGGCTTTCCCTGACATCCGCACTATCGTAGAGAAAGTGGGCGATCCCAATCTCGGCGTAGGATGCTGTATGGACCTCGGTCATACTTTCCGTTCAGGTTACGACGTTGCCGCCGACATCATCGAGTTCAAGGACTGGATTATGGACGTGCACATCAAGGATGAGACCGCCGCTTCAAAGGAAGGACAGACCTGGGAGTGCGGCCGCGGCCAGATGGACCTCGTCGGCATCATCAAGGCCTTCCGCCAGATCGGCTACCAGGGCGTGCTCTCAATGGAATATGAGAAAGACCGCCGCAATCCCCAGCCCGGTGTAGCAGAGTCAATCGGCTATCTGCGCGGCGTCCTCGACGCAACGAAATAATTTCATTCTCCTTCCGAATTGGGCAGCTGCTTGCGGGCGCTGGTGCGGGCGCCGAGCTTTACGAGGTTCTCGGCGGCTTTGACGATGCTCTGGCGGCCGGTGGAGAGTTTGTCATAAGCCTGGCGGTATGCGCCGTCTGCCTTTTCGAGGGCTGAGCCCACATCACCCATATATTTGCTGAAGTCTGCCACGCGGTCGAGCAGCATACGGGCCGTGTCGATAATCTTCTCCTGGTTCTGGGCCTGCTGGGTCTGCGTCCAGGCTATCTGGATCATTCGCAGGGCGGCGATGAGATTCTGTTCGGAGGTGATGAACACGCCTTTGTTGAAGGCCTCCCTCCACAGCGTCGGCTCTTCTGTCATCGCAAGCTGGAATGCAGTGTCGTTCGGCATAAACATTATGACGTAAGGAAGGCTCTTGTAGGGGGCTTTCACATAGCTCGCATAGTTCTTGGCTGCCAGCTCCTTCACGTGCTGGTTGACGCTCTGCAGATGCTTGCGGGCAGCATCGGTGCGGCTAGTGTCGTCCTCGGCATTGCAGTAGTCGATGAAGGCAGTCAGGGACACCTTGCTGTCGATGATGACGCATTTGTCGTCGGGATAATAGACTATCACGTCAGGGCGCATATTCTTGCCGCTATCCTCATTTGCCAGAGAGCCGCCCTCGCTGTCGCGCAGGGTGTACTGCAGGTCATAGTGCTTGTGCTCTTCCAGTCCCTGGCTGTCAAGCAGTTCCTTCAGGATGAGTTCGCCCCAGTTGCCCTGGATCTTGGTCTTGGAAGTCATAGCATTCGCCAGCCTGCCGGCTTCCATACCCAGTGACTGCGACTGCTTCATCATCTCCTCTATGGCCTTCTCCAGCGCGACCTTGTTCTGGTTGCCCTGGTCGCGGGTCTTCTCGACACTCTCCTGCATATCCTTCAGCGCCTTGTTCAAAGGATTGATGATGGCATCCATCTTCTCCTGGTTGACCTTCTGGAAGGCCTCTGACTTCTTGTCAAGGACTTCACCGGCGAGGGCGGAGAACTGCTGCTCCACGACCCGCTTCTGTT
>JAGCZI010000126.1 GCA_017960085.1 Bacteroidales bacterium | reverse complement strand
TTCGGCTCGTGTTTGTATTTGAACAGGATGGCGAAAAGGATTGCCACTACCAGAGAGTAGGCGGCGAAGATCAGCCACACTGTCCTCCAGTCAGGATCGTATGCTGCCGTATCGGCCACGAAATGATTCACCACCAGGCCGGCCACCCAGGTTCCGAGTGAGGCCCCCACGCCGTTGGTCATCAGCATAAAAAGACCCTGGGCGCTGGAACGGATGCCGGTGTCGACATTCTCATTGACGAACAGCGAGCCTGAGATGTTGAAGAAGTCGAAAGCCACGCCGTAGACGATGCAGCTGAGCACGAACAGCCATACACCGCTGCCGGGGTTGCCGATGCCGAAGAATCCGAAACGCAGCACCCATCCGAACATAGCGATGAGCATAACTTTCTTGATGCCGAACTTCTTCATAAAGAAAGGTATCAGCAGGATGCAGAGGGTTTCTGAAATCTGGCTGATGGAAATCAGGGCGTTCGCATTGTTGGCTCCCCAGGTGTCTGCGAAGAGGGGATTGCCCTGGAACGACTTGATGAAAGTGTTGGCATAGCCGTTTGTAATCTGCAGGGCGGCTCCCAGCAGCATCGAGAATATGAAGAAGATGGCGAACTTGCTCTCCTTGAAAAGCTTGAATGCAGAAAGGCCGGTAGCCTCGGCGAAGGACTGGGTGCCTTCACCTTTGGGCTTGCAGGGACAGTTCGGAAGGGTAAGGGCGTAGAGGGTAAGTACTATGCTCAGTATGCCTGAAACGAAGAACTGCTCGTATGAGTTCTGGAACTGGATGCCTTCCGCATTGCGCACGAAATTGACGAAGAGCATCGAGCAGATGAATCCGACCGTGCCGAAGACCCTGATGGGAGGGAAATCCTTGACGGGATCCTTGCCGCTGACCTCAAGTGCATTGAAAGCCACGGAGTTGGATATGGCTATGGTCGGCATATAGAACGCCACGCTGAGGGTGTACAGGGCATAGAAGATGCCGAACTGCGCTCCGCTGCCTGCACTCATCGCATACCAGGCGAGGGCGAGCATACTGGCTCCGGCCACTGCGTGGCATATTGAAAGGACTTTCTGCGCGGGAATCCATTTGTCAGCCACGATACCGGCGAGGGCGGGCATAAAGATGGACACAAAACCCTGGGTTGCAAAGAACAGCCAGATCTTGCTGCCGAATCCGGCGGAAGCCAGATAGCTGCCCATCGAGGTCAGGTACGCGCCCCAGACCGCGAATTGCAGGAAACTGAGGATGATCAGTTTGAGAGTTGTATTTTTCATATTGTTCAGGTTTTACTTCGGAGCCAGACGATACAGATAGAATACGATTATCGTGAACACCACGTTGGGCAGCCAGATGGCCACGAATGGCGGCATAATGCCGGTTCGGACGAACATTTCGCTGAACCGCTGGAACAGGATGTAGGAGAAGCACAGGCCCACTCCGATTCCGATGTTGAGACCCAGGCCTCCCCTGCGCTTGCGGCTGGACAGAGCCAGACCCATTATCGTCAGGATGAAAGCCGAGAAGGGTAAGGCCGTGCGGGAGTATTTCTCGATCAGCGAGAAGTCCACCGACTTGTCGCCCCTCATCTTCTGTGTGGCGATGAGCTGGTCGAGTTCCTTCACAGTAAGGGTCTGCATCACGTTGCTTCGGCGCAGGAAGTCTTCCAGCGTCAGGTCGATCACCGTATCCCTGGTCCTGCCGACGACCACGCTTTCGTTGCCGTACTGGTCATAATCCCTTATGAAATAGTTGTGGAGCTTCCAGCCGTTGAAGGTCGTATCCCAGACAGCGGTTTCGGCCGACAGCTTTGATGATATCTTGTTCTCGTCGATAGTCTCGAGGGTGAAGCGGTAGGCGGTGTTGTTCCAGGTGCTGAAACTCTCCACATAGACGAACTCCCCGGGCTCCAGCTGGTAGTGCACGTCGCGGGTAGCGCCCAGGGAAGCCTTGGCCTTGATGTATTTGTTCTCGAAGTCCAACCTCACCTTGTTGGCAGGAGGTATCACGTACAGGTTCAGCACAAGCGAGAACATCGCCACGAAAGTCGCCGACAGCAGATACGGCACCAGCAGACGGTTGAAACCGATGCCGTTCGACAGCATAGCTATGATTTCCGAGTTCTGGGCCAGCTTCGACGTGAAGAAGATGACCGTGATGAACACGAACATCGGGCTGTACATATTGATGATGTAGGGGATGAAGTTGGCGAAGTAGTCGAACACTATCTCCTTGAGCGGAACCTGGTTGTCGACGAAATGGTTGATTTTCTCGCTGATGTCGAAGACCACGATGATGACGATGACTATCAGCAACGTAAGGAAGTACGTCCCTATGAACTTCTTGATGATGTACCAGTCTATTATTTTCAGCTTGGGACTCTTCATTACAATCTCTCGTCAAGTTTGCGTACTGCCTGTTCTTTCCAGCTGGCGAAATCTCCGGCTGCTATATGCTCGCGCGCCTTGGCCACCAGGTCGAGGTAGAAAGCCAGGTTATGCTCGCTGGCAATCTCCGCCGCCAGCATCTCCCCTGCTATGGTGAGGTGCCTCAGGTAGGCCTTGGTGTAGGTGCGGTCGACAAAAGACGTGCCCTGCGGGTCGATGGGGCTGAAATCGTCAGCCCATTTCTTGTTGCGTATGTTGATGGTTCCCTCCCAGGTGAAGAGCATACCGTTGCGGCCGTTGCGGGTAGGCATCACGCAGTCGAACATATCCACGCCGCGGGCTATGGCCTCGAGTATGTTGGCAGGAGTGCCCACGCCCATCAGGTAGCGCGGCTTGTCGGCGGGCAGCAGCGGGTGGAGCAGCTCGATCATCTCGTACATCTTCTCCGTGGGCTCACCGACGGCCAGGCCGCCGATGGCGTAGCCTTCGCGTCCGTAGCTCACTGCAGTTTCAGCCGCCCTGGCCCGCAGGTCAGGATATACGCAGCCCTGCACTATCGGGAAGAAGGTCTGGCTGTAGCCGTACAGCGGCTCGGTCTCGTCGAAATGGCGGATGCAGCGCTTGAGCCATTTCTCGGTGAGGTCGAGCGACTTCTTGGCATAGTTGTAGTCGGCGTCGCCGGGGCAGCATTCGTCCAGTGCCATTATGATGTCGGCGCCTATGATGCGCTGGGTGTCCACATTGTTCTCCGGAGTGAAGATGTGTTTTGAGCCGTCGATATGCGAACGGAAAGTGCAGCCTTCCTCGCTGAGCTTGCGGATCGGGCTGAGGCTGAACACCTGGAAGCCGCCGCTGTCGGTGAGGATGGGACGGTCCCACGAGCAGAACTTGTGGAGGCCGCCTGCCGCCCTGAGAACTTCCAGCCCTGGCCTCAGGTAGAGGTGGTAGGTGTTTCCCAGGATTATCTGCGCGCCTATGTCTTCCTTGAGGTCACGATGGTACACACCTTTCACGGAGCCGACCGTTCCCACGGGCATAAATATGGGCGTGAGTATGTCGCCGTGGTCGGTATTTATCACTCCGCAGCGGGCGTTGCTTGCCGTGTCTGTATGTATCAGCGTGAAGCGCATAGGAATAATGCCTATAATCAGACAAATTTAGCAATTGTTCTTGATTTTCTGAAGCCCTGCACGGGTTAATGACGTCCCTGCAAAGCGTTTTTCCCACTCCTGCTGGCTCATTTCCTTCCAGTCTTCGACGGTGAGCGATTCGATATAGTCCCGGTTGCACACCAGCTCCGGCCAGACGGCTCCATCCGGCTTGTCCCACGGGCAGGCCCGCATACACTCCTCGCAGCCGAAGATGTAGCCCGCATAGTCCACGGGACGGTTCGCGGGATCGAAGAGGGCCTTGTTTTCGACCGTGTGGTAGCTTATGCAGCGCTCCGCATCCAGCGTATATGGAGCCTTCAGGGCCCCTGTAGGGCAATGCCGCACGCAGTTGCCGCACATACCGCAGTCCGCGGGCACGCCTGCCCGCTTTTCCTGCAGGGTGAGGCAGTCCAGCAGCTTGAAGTCGACGTTGCACAGGATGATGCCTATCAGGCAGCGGATGCCCGCCACAGTGCTGATGAAGAAATTGTTGCATCCGAAGAAGCCCAGTCCGCACTCCACTGCCCAGGCCCTGTCCATAACCGGCGCGCTGTCGACGAAGACGCGGGCCTTGAGAGCCGTGCCGGCCGCAGTTTCGAGGGGCTGACGGGCCTGCTCGAGAAACATATAAAGGCGGTCCTTGACGACTTTGTGATAGTCCAGCCCGAGGGCGAAGGACGCCACCGGAGTGCCGCTGCGGGCCTTGCCATAAGGGACTACGAAGCACAGCACGCTGCCTGCCGCCTCCAGCAGCAACGAAGGGTCCTTGCGCTTGTCGACGTTGCGGCCCATATACTCCATACCGGCGTTGCGGCCTTCTTCAAGGTAGCTGTCCAGCCGCCTTGCGGGCTCGCCCAGAGGCTGTATGCGTGCCGCCCCGAAATCAGCGAAACCGAGTCCGCGAGCAATGTCTTCCAGAGTGCCGAAAAGATTTTGGTCCATCCTGCTGTCCTTAGTCGGAGCCAAAGCTATAAAATATCCGCCATTTTAGTAAATTAGCACAAAATAACCTTTATCAAAGCAACTATGAAAAAACTGTTCTGCCTGGCACTGGCCTTTATTGCGCTGGTGTCTGCCAACGTCCTGAAAGCCCAGGACATCGCCACCAAACTCATCGAAGATGGCGGCAGCGGCCCCTACAAAGCCATAATGGCCACTGACGAATCCCTCCAGACGCACACCATATTCAAGCCGCTCAACCTCGAGCCGTTCGGCCGCAGGCAGCTTCTGCCCGTGCTGGTGTGGGGCAACGGCGCCTGCGCCAACTCTCCTTTCGAGCACTACCGCTTCCTGAACGAAATCGCCTCCAACGGCTTCCTGGTAATAGCCATCGGAACTATGCCTGAAGACGGCGTCCGCTACCCCGGCAACGGCTCGCAGTCCAGCCAGCTCATCGACGCCATCAACTGGGCAATAGCCCAGAATGCCGACCCCAAGAGCCAGTATTACCAGAAGATCGACGTCAACAACATAGCTGCGGCTGGAATGTCCTGCGGCGGGCTGCAGGCTCTCGACGTATGCCAGGACCCGAGGCTCAAGACCGTGATGGTCTGCAACAGCGGCCTTTTCGTCAACCGTGGCACTGCAGTGGCCGGTATGCCGATGCCTGAGAAGGAAAAGCTCAACCAGATCCACACCCCGATCATCTACATCCTCGGCGGTGAGAGCGACATAGCATATGGCAACGGTATGGACGACTTCCGTCGCATCAACCACGTGCCTGCAGTTGCAGTCAACTATCCTGTAGGACACGGCGGCACATACGCCCAGCCTCACGGCGGCGAGTTCTCAATCGTAGCGATTGCCTGGCTCAAATGGTGGCTCAAGGGCGACAAAGCCGCCGCCAACCTGTTCCTCGGCAACCCCAGCGGCCTGCAGAAGCGTCCAGGCTGGACCATTGAGAAAAAGAACCTCCCCGAGCAGACCCTCGCCGAGATTCCTGCGGACACCAAGCCCAACGAGCTCAACATCAAGGGAGCCGAGTGGCCCCGCGTCGGCAGCGACGGTCGCACATACTTCAAGGTATACGCCCCCGATGCCGAAAGGGTTGAGATCAGCTACCGCGGCCCGATGACCAGAGGCGACGATGGCTGGTGGACATACGTCTCAGAGCAGCCCGAAGTCGAGGGCTTCCACTACTACACCCTCAGCATCGACGGCGTCACCACGGCCGACAAGAACACCAGGCCTTTCTTCGGCACCGGCATCTGGGCCAGCGGCATCGAAATCCCCGCTCCCGACCGTGACTTCTATGCGAAGAAAGATGTTCCCCACGGACTTGTGAGCGAGAGCGTATACTACAGCACCGTGCGCAACGAGTGGCGCCGCTGCTTCGTATATACCCCTGCAGAATACGCCAAGGGCAACAAGAAATATCCTGTACTCTACCTGCAGCACGGTATGGCTGAGGACGAGACAGGATGGCAGAACCAGGGAAGGATGAATTTCATAATGGACAACCTGATTGCGGAAGGCAAGGCAGTCCCGATGATCGTGGTGATGGACAGCGGCAACATCGAAGTGGCTTTCAACGCCCGCAGCGGCCAGAGCCGCGACGAGTACGGAGCTGACTTCACCGACGTGCTTCTCAAGGACATCATCCCCCACATCGAGAAAAGCTTCCGTGTGAAGGCTGACCGCGAGCACCGCGCTATGGCCGGCCTTTCTTGGGGCGGTATGCAGACCTACTGGACCGTCCTGCCCCACCTCGACGTGTTCTCTTATATGGGAGGATTCAGCGGAGCCGGCAGCCTCGACATAAGCAAGATCAACCCTGCTGAATTCAACAAGAAGATGCACGTGCTCTTTATGGGTATCGGCGAGGCCGAGGGTCCCGCAAGGGTACAGGCCACCGCAGACCAGCTCAAGGCAGCCGGAGTCAACAATGTGGTGACATACGTGTCTCCCCGCACCGCACACGAATTCCTGACCTGGCGCCGCTGCCTGAGGGAGTTCGTCCCGCTGCTTTTCAAGAAATAGCAGCAGTCGAACCGCAACAAAAAAGCCGGCCACGGGGTCGGCTTTTTTCGTATTTGGTAATTGAGCTTATTCAGCTGCGGGAGCTTCTGCTGCAGGCTCTTCAGCCTTCGGAGCTTCTGCTGCCGGAGCCTCAGCTGCCTTGGGAGCAGCCTTCTTACCAGCACGGCGGGTAGAAGTTTTCTTGGTCTCCTTCTTAACAGTTGAAGCAAGAGCTGCCTCGTTGAAGTCTACCAGCTCGATGAGTGCCATATCGGCACCGTCACCCTGACGGAAACCGGTCTTGAGGATACGGGTATATCCACCGGGACGGTCAGCGATCTTGGGAGCTACGACCCTGAAGAGTTCGGTAACGGCTTCTTTCTGTTTCAGATAACTGAAAACCATACGACGTGAGTGGGTTGAATCGTCCTTTGATTTTGTGATCAGAGGTTCAACGTAGGTTCTCAAAGCTTTAGCCTTGGCGACTGTGGTCTCGATCCTCTTGTTGAGAATCAGAGAGCAGGCCATATTGGACAGCATAGCTTTGCGATGTCCGCTCTGACGACCCAGGTGGTTGATTGCCTTATTGTGTCTCATAGTCTATTGTTCCTTTTTTTCGATGTTATACTTAGAGATATCCATTCCGAAGTTCAATTTGAGCCTGTCGACAAGCAGGTCGATCTCGTTGAGGGACTTCTTGCCGAAGTTGCGGAATTTCATCAGCTCAGCGCGCTGGTGTGACACCAGGTCAGCGAAAGTTTCGATGTTCGCAGCCTTCAGGCAGTTGAGGGCGCGGACTGAAAGTTCCATATCTGACAGTTTGGTGAGAAGCAGGTGACGCATACGGAGTGACTCCTCGTCAAGCTCTTTGTTCTCAACTTCCACGGGAGCTTCCAGGGTGATCTTGCTGTCAGAGAACAGCATGAAGTGCTGGATAAGGATCTTTGCAGCTTCCTTGAGGGCTTCCTTCGGATGGATTGAACCGTCGGTAGTTATTTCAATTATGAGTTTTTCGTAGTCGGTTTTCTGCTCTACGCGCCAGTCTTCCCTTGCGAAGTTGACGTTCTTGATCGGAGTGTAGATGGAGTCGATGGCGATGGTGCCAACCGGTGCGTTCTCATCTTTGTTCTCGTCAGCCGGAACGTAACCCCTGCCTTTACCCACTGTGAAGTCCATCACGATCTTTACGCTCGGTTCCATCGTGCAGATGTGCAGGTCAGGATTCAGGACTGTGAATGAAGACAGACTCTTCGAAAGATCGGCAGCAGTAAACTCTTGCTTGCCACTAACAGTAACCGTTGCACTTTCGCTTTCTTCCTCCTCAATCATTCGTTTCAAACGGACTTGTTTAAGATTAAGGATGATATCTACCACACTCTCGATGACGCCCGGGATGGTGTCGAACTCGTGTGCGACACCCTCGATGCGGATCGATGTGATGGCAAAACCTTCCAGAGAAGAGAGCAGAATGCGGCGAAGTGCGTTACCGATGGTAGTTGCGTATCCCGGCTCAAGGGGACGGAACTCGAAACGGCCAAAGGTATCGGTAGCATCGAGCATTATGACCTTATCAGGTTTTTGGAATGCTAAAATTGCCATATTGTTTTGCTAAAATATTAGTGTTCTATGCTTCAAGCAAGACTATTACTTAGAGTACAACTCGACGATGAGCTGTTCGTTGATGGTCTCAGGGATCTCGGTACGCTCGGGATAGTTGAGGTATTTGCCTGCGCATTTCTCGCTGTCGAACTCGATCCAAGAGTATTTGTTGCTACCACGTGAAAGGCTGTCCTGAACTACTTCGAGGCTCTTTGAGCGCTCGCGCACTGCGATGATGTCGCCGGGTCTTGCGATAGCTGAAGGCACATTGCAGATCTCACCGTTGCGGGTGATGTGGCAGTGGCTTACGAGCTGACGTGCTGCAGGGCGGCTGGGAGCGAGGCCCATACGGTAAACCAGGTTGTCAACGCGTGACTCGAGAAGGATGATCAGGTTCTCGCCTGTACGTCCTTTCATACGGGCAGCTTTGTCATACATCTTGCGGAACTGGCGCTCGAGAACACCGTAAGTATATTTAACTTTCTGTTTTTCTGCGAGCTGGGTGCCGTACTCAGAAGTTTTCTTGCGCTTCTTAGCCATTCCGTGCTGTCCCGGAGGGTAATTCCTCTTTTCGAGATATTTGTCAGGTCCGTAAATCGGTTCGCCGAATTTGCGGGCTATTTTGCTTTTGGGTCCTGTATATCTAGCCATAATAAATTCCTTTTTTCAATTAAACAATTAAGGATTATACTCTGCGGCGGCCTTTAGGACGGCATCCGTTGTGAGGCAGAGGAGTTACGTCGATGATTTCGGTAACCTCGATGCCTGCTCCGTGCAGAGTACGGATTGCAGATTCACGACCTGCACCCGGGCCCTTTACATAAGCTTTTATTCTGCGCAAACCAAGATCGTATGCCACTTTGGCTGCGTCGGCAGCAGCAACCTGAGCTGCGTAAGGGGTGTTTTTCTTTGAACCCCTGAAGCCCATCTTACCGGCTGATGACCAGCTGATGGTCTGACCTGTGCTGTTTGTAAGAGTAACGATGACATTGTTGAAAGTCGATGAAATATGAGCCTCGCCATAGGCATCAACTTTGACAACTCTCTTTTTGTTTGTTGTGGTTTTCTTTGCCATTTTTCAAGTCTCCTATTTAGTTGCTTTCTTCTTGTTGGCCACAGTTTTCTTACGACCTTTACGGGTACGTGCGTTGTTCTTAGTGCTCTGACCGCGTACAGGAAGGCCTGCACGGTGACGGATACCGCGATAACATCCGATATCCATCAGTCGTTTGATGTTCATTTGTACTGAAGAACGAAGTTCACCTTCGATCTTATACTCGCCTGCAATCTTACCACGGATTGCAGCGATCTGGTCGTCATTCCAATCTTTAACCTTGATGTTCTCATCAATGTTAAGCTCTTCCAAAATTTTCTTTGAAGAGCTACGACCGATACCGTAGATATAGGTCAAACCTATAACTCCGCGCTTGTTGTTCGGTAAATCTACTCCGGCTATACGTGCCATACTAATCTTTTAATTTTTATATTTTGTTTTTACAAATCAATAAAATTATCCTTGGCGCATTTTGAACTTCGGATTCTTTTTGCAAATAACATACAAGCGGCCTTTGCGCTTAACTATTTTACAATCCGCACTACGCTTCTTGATGGATGTCTTGACTTTCATTTCTGTATATTTTTATTATTTGTATCTGAAGGAAATCCTACCTTTGGTCAAATCGTACGGGGACATTTCAACTCTTACCTTATCACCAGGGAGTATCCGGATATAATGCATACGCATCTTTCCTGAAATGTGAGCAATAATCACGTGGCCGTTGTCGAGCTCTACGCGGAACATCGCGTTGGACAGGGCTTCAATGATGGTACCTTCTTTCTCTATTGATGACTGTTTCGGCATATTGTAAATGTTTATTCCGTATGGTTATTTGTTGTTTTCGATAAATGCGAATGTCGACAGGACATCGGCGGCGCCCTTCTTCACGGCGACAGTCAACTCGAAGTGGGCTGACTTCTTGTGGTCTGCCGTGTAGACTGCCCAACCGTTGTCGTCAAGGTAAACGTCCTTGACGCCCTGGTTGATCATAGGCTCGATGCATATCACCATATTTTCGGTCAGTTTCACTCCGTGTCCGCGCCGTCCGTAGTTCGGGACTTCGGGGCTTTCGTGAAGGTGATGGCCGATACCGTGGCCTACAAGCTCCCTGACTACGGAGTAGCCGAGGGCTTCGGTATAGGACTGGATGGCGTATCCGATGTCTCCCACGCGGGCGCCGGCAACTGCTTGCTCGATGCCTTTGTAGAGAGATGCCTTGGTGGCGTCAAGCAGAGCCTGATCCTCGGCGCTTTTCTGCCCTACTCCGAATGTGTATGCAGAGTCCCCGTTGAGCCCTTTGT
>JAGCZI010000125.1 GCA_017960085.1 Bacteroidales bacterium | reverse complement strand
CCTTCCACACGCCCTGTAGAAGGCTTTGCGAAACAATGTGGAGCCATTTCCCGCCGCATACGGACCAGACCTGCCTCACAGCACATACAGAGAGGGTGCTCCGATAATGCGAATTTCATTTTATAAGACTCCCCCAAAAAGGGCGCTTCAGCGCCGTGGTGGAGTGTGCGATGTGTACGGAGGACAGGACAAGGCGCCTGCAGGCGCTAGCGCAGGCCGTGAGGCAAGGTATGTGCAGATAGCAGGCCGTAGCGGCGGGGTTTGGGGCAGAGTCCCAGTAACAAAGCGGCATATTCCCCTAGAGGGGAACGTCGCGCAGCGACAAGGGGTGAGACGGTACCTCATAACAAAAGAGCTCACGACTGTGAGCTCTTTTGTTATGAGGTGCCAAGCAGAATCGAACTGCTGTACCTGGTTTTGCAGACCAGTGCCTAACCACTCGGCCATGGCACCGTGGCTTGGGAATGCAAAGATAAAACTAATTTCCCAATTTCAAAATTCAGTGACGTTATGCGTCGACGTTGGCGTACCTGGCGTTCTGCTCGATGAATTCGCGGCGGAGCGGAACGTCGTCGCCCATCAGCATCGAGAAGATACGGTCGGCCTCGGCTGCATTCTCTATGTGGACGGCCTTCATCACACGCTTGGCAGGATCCATAGTCGTGTCCCAGAGCTGTTCTGCTGACATCTCACCAAGACCTTTGTAGCGCTGCACCTTCACGCCCGACTCCTTGCCGCCGGCCATACGCTCGATGGCAGCCGAACGCTCCTCGTCTGTCCAGCAGTAAACCTGCTGCTTGCCTTTCTGCACCAGATAGAGAGGCGGAGTGGCCAGATATACATAGCCGTTGCGGATCAGATCCGGCATATAGCGGAAGAAAAGCGTAAGGATAAGGGTCGTGATGTGGCTTCCGTCGACATCGGCATCGGTCATAATCACAATCTTATGATATCTCAGCTTCGACAGGTTGACGGCCTTGGGATCGTCCTCGGTACCGATGGTCACGCCAAGGGCAGTGTAGATGTTGCGGATCTCCTCGCTCTCAAAGGCGCGGTGCTCCATAGCTTTCTCGACGTTGAGAATCTTACCCCTGAGAGGGAGTATGGCCTGGAATGCACGGTCACGGCCGACTTTGGCGGTACCGCCTGCGGAATCACCCTCGACGAGGAAGAGCTCGCACTTGGCCGGATCCTTGTCGGAGCAGTCGGCAAGCTTGCCGGGAAGCCCGCTGCCGCTCATAACGGTCTTGCGCTGCACAAGTTCGCGGGCCTTGCGGGCAGCGTGACGGGCGGTAGCTGCAAGGATGACCTTCTCGATGATCAGCTTCGCATCCTTGGGATTCTCTTCGAGATATGCCTCAAGGGCAGCGGAAGTAGCTGCAGAGACTGCACCCATCACCTCGCTGTTGCCGAGTTTGGTCTTGGTCTGGCCTTCGAACTGAGGCTCAGCCACCTTTACAGAAATGACGGCTGTCAATCCCTCGCGGAAGTCCGACGGATCGATATCGAATTTCAACTTCTCGAGGAAACCGTTCTTCTCGGCATAGTTCTTCAGGGTCGTGGTCATACCGCGGCGGAAACCGGACAGGTGGGTACCTCCCTCGATGGTGTTGATATTGTTGACGTATGAATAGATGTTCTCATTGAAGCCGGTGTTGTACTGCATAGCGATCTCAATGGGAATCACCTTGTTGGTTTCGAGGCAGATGGGTTTCTGGGTGAGCTTCTCACGATTGGCGTCGAGGTACTCCACGAACTCGATAAGTCCGTTCTCGGAATAGAAGACATTGCTCTTCTTGTGAGCCACTCCGTTCTCATCCACATCTTCGCTTCCGTCACGGTCGTCACGCAAAGTAAGCCGCACGCCCTTGTTCAGGTATGCCAGCTCGCGCAGGCGGGTAGAAAGGATGTCGTAATCATAAACCGTAACGGTGAAAATCTCGGGATCGGGATGGAAAGTGATGGTGGTGCCGGTGTTTTCAGACTCTCCGACAACCTTCACGTCGTATTTAGGCTTGCCTTTGGAATATTCCTGGACGAAAACCTTGCCCTCGCGATGGATTTCGGCTTTCAGATAATCTGACAGGGCGTTCACGCAGGAAACGCCGACACCGTGCAGACCGCCGGAAACCTTGTAGCTGTCCTTGCTGAACTTACCGCCGGCGTGGAGGACTGTCAACACTACCTCCAGGGCTGAGCGGTGCTCCTTCTCGTGCATTCCGGTAGGAATACCGCGGCCGTTATCCGAAACTGTAATTGAATTGTCTTTGTTGATGACGACATCGATCTGGCTGCAGAAGCCTGCAAGAGCCTCGTCGATAGAGTTGTCCACAACCTCATATACCAGATGGTGGAGACCTCTCGTCGAGATGTCGCCTATATACATTGAAGGTCTTTTACGGACAGCCTCAAGCCCCTCAAGGACCTGGATACTGTCGGCAGAATATTGCTGCTGGCCTTCTTCTCTCTCTTGTTCTGTCATTGCAAAAATCTTATTCTGATAAATCGCGTAAAGATACTAAAATCGCACGAAATATCAGCGATTTATGCAAGGAAAGAAATCAACAAAAAAGAGTTAAAAACCTATGCAGATGCCGCCTCCGACGTTGATGGGCATACTGCCTATGCCGGCATATACGAAATTCTCCTTGTTGAGGAGATTGCCACCCTTGAGATAGGCTGAGAAGAAGCGGTTTACCTTGAATTCAGCCTTCGCCGAAAGGTCGAGATAAGTCGGAACAGTTCCCATCTGGCTTTCACGCTGTCCCATAACAACCAGGGCAGTACTCAAAAACAGCCTTTCCCTGAAATTGTATTCTATCTGCGTAACGCTCTCGATCTTAGGAAGCATATAAAGCTGAGCTTCACTGTTGTACTTGTTGCCCTGGACGGAAGTGAAGACACGCAGATCCTTGGAAGTCCACGTCAGTTCGGCTCCGGCGGACAGCTTGGCATAGTTCACGAATTCCGGATGCAGGTAAGGCAGCATATTCGGAGTCGGGAACAACGAAGTATAGAGCTGCAACTTGTCCTTGAACGCTGTATAAGTGCCATATACATTCAAGCCCAGACGGCTGCCGATTATGCCTTCCACAGACAATTTTGCATCGACAGGCCTGGTGGTATACTTCATATTGAGGGACTGGATTTCGCCGGTCTCAGCGTCAAGACGGGTCATCAGCAGCCAGGGCGCGGTCTCAAGATAGACGCCGAGATTGTCGACCGACCTTCCCCCGTTGACGACACCCCTGAGCCACAACTTGTTCACCACAAGTTCGAGCTTGGCGTCGACGTCAGGATAGATGCTTGTGGTGTTGTCGCCGCTGAAACTGTTGCTGAAGCGGATGCCGAAGCGGCCGTCGAAGCGTCCTTTGGTGTAACGGTATATCGGAGCGAACTCGATTATGCCGAGATACAGCGCCTCGGGATAGTTGTACCAGTTGTTCTGGCTGCGGACTGCCACATACATCCGGTGCTCCTCGAAGCTTGAGCCGAAGAGGGCGTCGATGTTCATAGCCGACTCGGAGAAGCTGTGGCCTGCAAGGAATGGAACATAGTCCAGTCCCTTGGTCGATTTGACGAAGGAAGCGTCTATGTCGTAATAGAAATCGTGGTCCTTGACATCAGTGCTGCGGATCTTGAAGTCCAGCTCGAAGGCATTGACGGCGTGTTTTGCGGAATCTTTGGGATTAACCGCGAACTGGTCGTGCATATCCTTGGCGAAAGAATGCCTGTAGGCCGCATCGATATTGAACTCACCTTTTTCCCAGGCGAACTTCATATTCACACCTGCCGACATCTTCGTCCTCCTGGCGTGTACGGTATCGAAGAAATCGTGCATTGAGGGGACCTTGCCGATCTCGGAGGCATATTTGACAAACATTCCGAGATTGATGTTCCGGTTGTTCCTGGGCACAAGCTGACCGTAAAGGTCGACCTCGGGCATCAGCGGATACTGGCTGGCTACCCTTGCCGAGAAATGAGGCACGTCACCGGGCGGCACCACGCCGAGGCTTGCAGCCTGATAAGGGGAGAATTCATACAGATCCCTGTAGGGCCTGTCGAATATGGAATAGTCGAAGCTGACATCGAATTTCCTGAGGGAATCAGCCACATACATATCTGTCTCGGGCATACGGACATCCACGTCTATCTTGCCTTCGTACTCCCTGTCGACAACTACGGTAGGGTCTATCTGCGCGAAAACCGGCGCAGACAGCAGGATGGACATAAGTACTATCGCTAACTTTTTCATAAATCTACCTCCCCATAGCCTTAAGTTTGTTCAATCTCATCTCCGTCTGCTCAGGCACGTCGTCGTTCGGCACGGAAACCTTGTAACCCTTGCTGATGCTTTCGTATGTAGCCCTGGCCTGTTCCCAGCGCTCACGGTCGGCAAACGAATCGCCGAGGATGATGAAGCTCTTGGCCAGCCAGTATAGCTGTGAAGTCTTGGTGTCGGAGAACTCGTAGACCTTCTTCTCGACCTGCTCGAAATCGCCGGCATTGTAGAGGTCCTGGATGAGTATGTATGCGCACTCGGCGCCGATCGCGTCGCTGCAGTCTTCAGACAGCTTGCCCAGCAGAGCCTTGGCAGCCGTCCTGTCGCCGAGGACTATATACGACTTGGCGGCGATGAATTCAGCCTTGCGTCGGGTAGCGTCGTCGAGGGAACTGTCGTCAGCCATTTCCAGGGCATTGCGGAGCGATTTGTAGTACTGGCGGCTGTTGTAGTTCGCCTGCATCTCACCCACCCTGCCTGCTGTGCGCATCACATCGTTTGTCGCGATGGCCTGCAGCGTCTCATAAGCCTCGAGGGCCTTGCTGTAGTTGCCGAGGTTGTAGCAGATGTCTGCATAATTGCGGGTTGCAGCCTCGGAGTAATCGCCCTTCTCCTTGCTCATACATTGCAGGTAAGCCTCAGCTGCAGACTCGTTGCGGCCGGAAGCCTTGTAGGTTTCTGCAAGGTAGAACCAGGCCTGGGCAGCCTTGGCTCCGTCGGGGTATGAATTGATGAAAGACTGGAGCGTCTTGATGGCTGAAGTTCGGTTGCCGGACAGATACACCTGCTCGGCTGCATTGAAGATCATCTGCTCTTTCTCCCCTGCCGTCTTGATGTTGGACATACCGAGGCCGTCCAGATATGCCAGATATTCCTGCGGCCTGCCGGTCAGCTGATAAAGGCTCTCCAGGCCGGCCAGGGCTTCCTGGACCTCGGGAGCATCGGGAGTGTCGCCGACGATGCGTTTGTAATAATCTATGGCTTTCTGCCTTTCGCCCTTGTTGCTGGAAATCATAGCCAGTTCCAGAAGGCTGCGGGAATAGTAAGAACTGTCGCGGGAGGCAAGCAGGGCTTCGAAGCACTTTATAGCCTCTGCTGCATTGTTCCGCTGCACGTAGGTGCGACCCAGCTCATACATAGCTTCAGGATAGAGCCGTGCCGTCGGATGGGCGGCGACTGCGTCGGCAAGCAGTTCTATCTTCTTCTGGTAATCCTCCATCAGGCCGCTGACAAGCGCTCCCTGATAGTTTGCGTAAATATCGTCGTCGGAATACCTGGTGTATACCTTCGCATATTCCTCTGAAGCCCTGGGATAATCGTTCTGCATCAGGTAGGTATCGGCCAGACGGACCGTTGCGTCCCTGCGCAGTTTGCCGTCTGCCCTGCCGGAGGCAAGGAACGAGGCGAAATAAGGCTGGGCGCTGTCGAAATTGCGGGAATTGAAGAACGAATAGCCGAGCAGCAGCTGCAGCATATCATATTCGTCGTAGGTTCTGAAAACCGGGTCGGCAGCAAGGCTGCGTCCAAGCCCGATCGCATCGACATAATTGCCGGTCGCGTAGTTGCACTGCGCCAGATAATAATTGGCCAGCCGGCTGACGGCAGGGTCGGAACCGTTGGCTGCAGAAGCCTGCAGAAGCTCCATCGCACTCCTGTATCCGCCGCTGTCGATGAGCTGCAATGCTTTGTATAGCTGGGCCTTCTGGAGATTGGCGGCCACTTCGGCAGAAGGATGCTTGATCTTCTGCATCACTTCTATGGCTGACGTGAAATCATTGTCCTGGAGGAAAGCCACGGACATATAGGTGTTGATCACGTCGTCCTTGCCGCTTGAAGGATAGCTGGCCACATATTTCTCGAACTGGGAAATATCCTTGTTGACGTCGAAGGAGAGCTTGGCGAAGTTGAACATCGCATCCTCCTTGACGGTCTTGTCAAAATCAAGCTCTGCAGCTTTCTTGAAGCAGTCCAGGGCAGAAAGCTTGTTCTTCACCTGGAGATAGCTGTTGGCGCTGTAGTAGTATGCGCTCTGCCCTATCGTATCTTCCTCGCTGAGCACCGACGAGAAAGCGTCGATGGCTTCGCGGTACTGCTTGAGGGAATATGACACCACGCCGGCGTAGTAGCGGTCCTTGCGGGTGATCGTTACTCCGGAAGCAATGTATTTGTCGAGATATTCCTTGGCCCGGGCATTGTCGTTCTTTGCGAAATACGACTCCGAAATGATGCGGGCCAGATTGCCCTGGAGGTCCGGAGTGAGTTTGTCATAGACAGCCTTGCCGTTCTCGATGGCGTAGTCCCAGTCGCCCAGCATAAATTTGCTCTCAGTCGCATAATAATCCGAAAGGTCTGCGAAGCGGCTGTCGCGGCGGGCCTTGATGAAATAGTTGAAGGCCTTCTCGAAATCCTTGTCGAGATAATGGATATAGGCGGTATAGTATGTCGCGGGATAGGTATACTGGTTGAGTTCGGCGTCCATCACCTTGCCGAAACCCTCCAGGGACTCTTTCATATTGCCGACACGCATATTGCAATAGGCATATTTGAAAGCGTATTCATTCTTTACCGTCCTGTAAAGGTTCTTTTCGTTGATGCCTGCGAAACTTTCGCGGGCTTTCTCATACTCTGCCTTGTCGAACTGGTGGCAGGCCATATAGAACTTGACCATAGCCAACTGCGGATCGTTGGGGAAGCGGGTCTCGAAATCATAGACCAGCCCTTCGGCGTTGGAGCGCCCCAGGGCGATGGCACACATTACCTTGTTGGCAAGGATTTCCGAATAGAAAAGAGTGTGTTTGTCACCGACGTCGTCCGCCAGCTTTTCAAACTCGCTCTCAGCCGCTGCATACATCCCCTGCAGGTATAGCTGCTTGGCAGAGTCGAAACGCGAGCGGAAATCATAGTTTGCATCCTGGGCCCAGGAAGAGAATGTTACCAGAACCAGGGCCGCAAGGACAGCTATGTATTTTTTCAAATGCATTCTTGTGATAACAATATTACAAATGTACACTTTTTTATTAATTTCGCAGCACACCACAGTGCACACACAATCCCGATATGTCTGAGCAAACGCCCATAATCGAATTCAAGAACGTTGACATCAGCAACTCCGACACTCTCGTAATCGAGAAGCTGTCATTCGAGATTTTTCAGGGAGATTTCGTCTATCTCACCGGCAAGGTCGGCAGCGGAAAGACTTCCATCATCCGCACCATAATCGCCGAAAATCCAGTCACCAACGGTGAAGCCAGAGTCGGCACATTCGACCTCAGAGGTATCAAACGCAAGCAAATACCGTACCTCAGACGCAGCGTAGGCGTGGTTTTCCAGGATTTCCAGCTGCTTATGGACCGCAGCGTGGAGAGCAATCTGGAGTTTGTGCTGAAAGCCACCGGCTGGAAAGATCCAAAAGCCATCAGCGACCGCATAGGCGAAGTGCTGGAACTCGTGAAGTTGTCTACCAAAGCCCACAAGATGCCCCACCAGCTCTCCGGCGGCGAGCAGCAGAGGGTCGCGATAGCCCGTGCCCTGCTCAACAAACCCGAGCTGATCCTGGCCGACGAGCCCACGGGCAACCTCGACAACGACACCGCCAAGGGCATTATGGACCTTCTCTATGAGATCAACAAGAAGAACCGCACCGCGATAATGATGGTCACCCACAACCAGAACCTGCTCAAGCAGTATCCCGGCAGAGTTTTCATCTGCGCGGACAACATCTGCAGGGAGGAAGTGTCAGGAGCCATCGATCTCGATATAGAAATCTAAGTGAAAAAGTTATACGGTCAAGTCATCGACTGGTTCAAGTCCAGCATGCCGCAGGCTGAGTCGGAACTGAGTTTTGACAGTCCCTTCCAGCTGCTTGTGGCAGTCATCCTGTCGGCCCAGTGTACGGACAAACGGGTCAATATGGTCACCCCTGCCCTTTTTGCTCATTTTCCCACGCCACAGGCTCTCAGCTCCGCATCGTTCGACGAGGTATATTCGCTCGTGAAGTCGGTATCATATCCCAACAGCAAGGCTACTCACCTGATCCATATGGCCACGATGCTCTGCGAACGTTTCGGCGGCGAGGTACCGTCCACACACGAAGAGCTCCAGCAACTGCCCGGCGTCGGCCGCAAGACCGCCAACGTAGTGATGTCGATTGTTTATGACAAGCCGGTCATCGCCGTCGACACCCACGTATTCAGGGTAGCCCGCCGCATCGGCCTGTCGAAAGGCGGCACTCCGCTGGCAGTTGAAAACGACCTGACAGAAAACATCCCTGCGGAACTGCGCCCGATAGCACATCACTGGCTCATCCTGCACGGCCGCTACACCTGCACCGCCCGCAATCCCAAATGCGACAGCTGCGGCCTTGCCGGCTGCTGCAAGGAATACAAGAAGACACACAGATGAGGAAGGGAGGTTTTGACGGCGTGCTGAGCGATTTCCGTTCCTACCTGAAACTGGAGCGTTCCTTGTCGGCAAATACAGTTGCCGCTTATGGTAAAGACGTACAGTTCCTCTTCGACTACCTGAGCCGCGAAGGAATAAGTGCGGTTGAAGACATAAGCGGAGCCCACCTGACAGCCTACGTCGAATCCCTGTCCGCCTCAGGAATGTCCAAACGTTCCCAGGCGCGGGCAATCAGCTCAATCAAATCGCTGTTCAGATTCCTGGAAGATGAGGGCAGCATAACCAGGAACCCCTGCGATATGCTGGATGCTCCCAAGATGCAGAAACACCTGCCATCGGTACTGTCGGTAGAAGAGGTTACGGCCATACTTGATTCCGTAGACCTCAGCAAACCGCAGGGACACCGTAACCGTGCAATACTCGAAATGCTCTACAGCTGCGGCCTTCGCGTCAGCGAGCTGGTCAACCTGCGAATCAGCGACCTTTTCTTCGATGACGGCTTCATCCGGGTCATCGGCAAGGGGAACAAGCAGAGGCTCATCCCCGTGGGCGAGCCTGCGGTAAAGGCTGTCGGATTCTGGATGGACATAAGGCGGCACTGGCCCGTGGCGAAAGGCTTCGAAGACTGCCTCTTCGTCAACCGCCGCGGCCGTAAGATGACCCGCGAGATGGTTTTCCTGATAGTTAAGGAGCAGGCTGAGGCGGCCGGCATCCACAAAGACATCTCTCCGCACACTTTCCGCCATTCGTTCGCCACCCATATGGTGGAGAACGGCGCCGATCTGAGGGTGGTACAAGAAATGCTCGGTCATGAGTCAATACTCACGACCGAGATCTATACGCATATCGACACCCGCAAATGGCAGGAGACGATACTTAAATTCCATCCTGCAGGTTAGTCACCTGCAGGACAGAATCAGTCTATTTTACGAGGTCCTTGAAGACCGAACCGAAGATCAGGTAGCTCGTGTTGCCGCCGATGGTTCCTTCGTTCTGTCCCCAGAGGAACGGCCAGTCATCGTAGTTCTCGAAGTGGTCCGGATGACGGAACAGCAGACCTGGAGCCACGTTGCCGGGGATGAATGAGAAGTCAGCGCGGTTGTTGCCGTAGAACACGCTCTTAGGTCTTGCCGCACCTACTGCTGCTACTAGTGAGTAGTTGTGGTAAGGGTGGCAGCCGAAGAGATAGTTGACAGCCTTGTAGGCATAGCTCTTGTCGATGATGTCAGGGAAGTACTCGCTGGCATAGCTGACAGTAGTGCCGTAGCTTACTACGCTGCCGCTGCCGGCCCAGTTGCCGAGACCGATCGGAACGCCGTAAGGGTTGTCATACTCGAGGCTGTCGAGGTAAACCTTGTACTGCTCTACGTAAGGGCGGAGCTTCTCTTTGTAAGAAGCGTCGAGGAAAGGAACAGCGTTGATGGCGGTATTGATAGACGACTGCACGTTGCGGTCGAGAGCAGGCCAAATCTGTTTCATAAACTCATCGAGGTAGTTCTGCTCACCTGTAGAAACGTAAAGCTGGAGGTTGGTGGCCATATTGGTGCCTCCCCTGCGGTTTCCTCCGGGGAATCCCTGAGGTGCTGCAGCAGCACGCTGGGCCATAATTTCATTCGACTCCTTCATAAGCCTCTTTGAAGCAGCGAGGCATCTTGCTGCCAGATTGTCGTCGAAGCCTGCGAGAGCGCGGCTTGCGGCGGCGAACATAGTGGCGGCATTGAAGTCAGAACCGGGGTTGCGGCTGGTGAAAGCCCACATATCGTCGGGAGTACCGCTTGACTTGCCGTCGGCAGATTTCTGGTAGGGTTTCAGCCTCGGGTCATAGTGCAGGCCGTCGGTGATTGCAGCTGCGTCTCCGAGGTGGTGATAGTTGTCAAGGACTGAGTTTGAAAGGGTCTGCGACATATGACCGATGATTTCGGCCTGTGCGAGCAGATTAAGCACGCCGTGGCGGATATACTGGAGAACATCAGGAATTCCGTCCGGACGGTGGAGGTCCACATAGCGCTGGTCTTCGTCAACGAAAGTCTCGTCGCGCTGGGGGTGGAAACTCTCCCAGAGAGTAACGAGGTTCGAAACTACACCGATGTTGGAACCGGTCTCGATATCGAAGTCGCCGGCATCGAAGTAACCTCCGACATTCAGGCCGGGGATGAGTTCCAGCGGTTTGAACTTGGTGTCAGTGGTCGGACCCTGTGAGTGAAGGTCGAAGTGGCTGGTATTGACGGGAGCCTGGAGATAACCCTCCTTGAACGGCTCGCCGTGCCAGATACGGTAACCTTCATTGACAGTCATATGGTTCATATGGATGGGGATCCACACGTCGCTGGTAGCGTCGGTAATATGGCTGTATACATCGTCGCTGATGATGAAGTTATTGGTCTTTACACCGTTGTACTCTATGTAGTATACACCCGGCTTGCGGACGTCAGAGAAGTCGAACTTCACATAATTGTATTTATAGTAGGGGCCCCACTCCTTGACATTGCCGGTGAAGGCCTTGCTGATGCTGCCGTCTTCGTCTACCTTGAAGATGGATGCGGTTGATTTCACCTTGTCCTTCTTGTCAAGTTCGATAACGGCCACCTTGGGCTGGTCGGGCTGGTAACCCACCTGTGAGAAACCGATATTGGGTTCACGGATCCAGCCGGGGATGGCGTGAGGCTTGACAGTCCAGGTCAGAACCTTTCCGGTCTTTCCAGCGGGAAGAAGGCTGCGGAGTACGAACCAGCCGTTCTGTGCAATGACACGGCCATCATAAAGCATCATATCGGCATCAGCTGACTTAACCTCAATCATACGCTCCGGTGCATCGGGAGCCATAATGATGTCACGGCCCTGGGCCAGAGGCAGGGGATCCACGAATTCGCCCGTGCCGCGGTCATCGTATGTCTTGTAGCCGCGGTACTGCACTACTTTCTCCTCGTTGGGCCTAGCGACGGTGTTGCTGGCTACATAACGCGGGAAGCGGTCATACTTGCCATCCATAATAAAGGTCTTGGCCCAATACTGTGAAGGCAGGAATTCAAGATTGAAACCGGCGTCGCCTTCAAGCTCCTTGGGAACAGGTTTGTCGAGATAGACTGCAATCTCTACTTCTTCACCTTTTCCGGTAACGATAATACGTGAATCGAAATCGAACTGGTCGTAACGGAGGGCGACTTCAATTGAATTGTCGTCCTTGTTTACGGTCCTGGAAGGTGTACTGGGCACAAGGTCCCACTGCTCAGGAGTATTGCTGAGCCTTATGGCACCACCTTGGACGGTTCTCACACCGTGGTGTATAATTTCAATTCCGGAATTTTTCTCATCGTTGAAACCTCCGGTAAAAAGGTTGCTGTAGACCCATACATTCACGCCCTGAGTTTCGAAATACTCGAGGTCATTGAGTTTCAGGTCAGGTTTTGAAGATTGGTTGCACGAGGCGACAAGCGCCAGCATGAAACCCAGAAAAAGTAGTTTTTTCATATAAGGGCGTTTTTAGACGTTTCAAATTTACCATTTTCCACCTGCAATAACAAACATACAACACAAAATAGTATATATTTGCGACAAATGAACGCACCATTCAAATCTTATGCAGCCATTGTGTTCGCTGAGCTGTGCTGGGGGTTGTCCTTCATCGGGACGCAGCAGCTGGCCGGGGAACAACAAATTCCGGTGTTCATCCTGATTTTCGTCAGGATGCTTATTTCAGCCGTAGCTATGGTCGCCATCTGCCTGGTCGCAGGCAAGAGCCTCAGAATCGAACGGGGAGACATCAAATGGTTCCTGCTGCTGGCTTTCTTCGAACCCTTCCTCTATTTCCTGGGTGAAACCTTCGGCATCAAGGCGACAAACTCCCCCACCCTCAGCGCCCTGATCATCGCCCTGATCCCCATCGTAACGATGTTCGCCGATATGCTTTTCTACAAGACGAAACTGGCCACCATCGCCAAGCTGGGAGTCCTGATCACGCTGCCCGGCACGCTGCTGATGGTGCTGAAAAAGGATCCGTCCACTTCTGTATACTGGTGGGGCATCGCCCTGCTCCTGCTTGCAGTCTTCGCTTCCTGCAGCTATTCCATAACAGTGAGAAAACTGGTCGACAAGTATTCCGCCCTGACCATCAATACCTGGCAGTTCTGCATCGGAGCGGTATTCTTCCTGCCCTTCTTCCTGCTCACCAAAGGGGATTTTCCTGTCGTAACCCTGTTCAGGGCTCCCGCGGTAGGGCCCCTGCTTTTTCTCGCGATAATGTGTTCCTGCGGCGCTTTCAGCTGCTACGTGTTCGCCATCAAGCACCTCGGCATCACACGTGCCTGCATATTCTCAGCCACCATCCCGATAGTTTCAGCTTGCGCATCATACCTTATGGGCATAGAAACCTTCAGCTGGATTGAACTGGCCGGCATCGCCATAGTCATCGCCGGAGTAATCCTTGCCCAGCGCAACGTACGGAAAGAAATTGCATAAACCCGTTTTTTTTACAATCTTGCAAGTAAATTGCAATAACAGCTATGCTTAGAAAAATCCGAATTATCCTGGCGGCGGTGTTCTTCATCGCCATCACGGTCCTTTTCCTTGACCCGGCAGGGGTCGTCTACAAATGGTTCGGCTGGACTGCCAAGGCTCAGTTCCTACCCGCCATTCTTTCCCTCAATCTCTTTGTCATCATACTGACGGTGATTGTGACTCTCGTACTGGGAAGGGTCTACTGCTCAGTGATATGCCCGCTCGGTGTCTTCCAGGACATCGTTTCCAACATCAGCGGCCGCCGCAAAGGTAAAAAGAACCGTTTCACGTCTTCCAAGGAAGTCGCCTGGCTCCGCTATCTGGTATGGACCCTGTTCTTCGCGGCAGTAATCTTCGGAATCCAGGCGTTCGTGGCCCT
>JAGCZI010000124.1 GCA_017960085.1 Bacteroidales bacterium | reverse complement strand
TGTTATTGTTGATCCACAGCGCATCACCGAGCCACGTCACACCGGGCAGCAGTCGCTTCGCATCTGCAACCACCGAAGCTATGCCGCTGGAATGGCTTGACACGATGAGTCCGACATTCTTGCCCTTCATCTTTGCACCCTCCTTGAACAGGTAGCTCTGCATAATGGCAGCCATATTGCTCCACCAGAGAGGCGTCACGATGATGATGTTCTCGTAATCGGCTGCATTGCGGGTGACAGGCTTGATGGCAGGATAGCTGGCCGCAGCGTTCGGTTTCTCTCGGATTGCTGCTATGAGGCTGCTGCCGATGGCGTAATTGTTGGCAGCATAGTCAAGTCCTTCTTCGGCAGGCAGAATCTCCATCACATCGGCATCGATGTTAGCTGTCAGCGAGTTGACGATGGACCTGCAGTTGCCGGTGAAGCTATAGTATACCACCAGAGTCTTGCCGCTGACTGCGCCACTGCCGCCGGGCTCTTCATTATTCTGTCCCTGTTCCTCTTTCGGAGTATCGGGGGTCGCCACGTTCTCCACCTTCTCGCACGAAAGCAATATGGTGAGCATCAAAGCTGCAAGGGTAATACTGAAAATTCTTTTCATCAATTATTTTTTGCAAAGGTATGCTCTCAGCCGCGGCTGCTTTTACCGATTTTTGTCATATTACTACCAATTTCGCAGAAATTTGGATTAATTTTGAGCAATAACTACCTTTACAGGCGCTATGAAGAATACCCTGCAGCTCTCAGACCCCAATGTCTATGCCCGCTACCTGAATGCACCGGTGCTGCATCCGCTGGTGAGCATCATCCATTACGACGAGGTGTCGCCCATACATTCCAGCCTTAACCGCTACGGCGTATACGGCCTCTTCATACAACGGAACTTTCCCAGGAACCTGACCTACGGAATGAAGATGTTCGATGTGCCGGACAGTTCTATCATCGCCGTCGAGCCAGGTCAGATCGGCGGCAAGGAAGATAACGGCGAGCAGGTCGACATCAGCGGCTGGGCTTTGCTGTTCTCCCCTGAGCTGCTCCACGGAACGGACCTGGAGGCCCGGATGAAAGAATACCACTACTTTTCATACTTTGCCACCGAAACCCTTAAGATGGAGCCTGCAGAATGGGGACGGATTTCCCAGTTGCTTACACAGATGCAGCTCGAACTGCAGGAGAACGCTGACACCCCTGCACTGCGGTCCGTCATCCTCGGATACATCCGCCTCATCCTGGAATACTGCCAGCGCATCTATCAGAGGCAGCTCTCTAAGGAGGACAAAACATCTTCTGACATTCTGAAGCGCTTCCACAACCTGCTGCGGGAATACTATCTGGACGGCAAACAACTGGCACAGGGCGTTCCGTCGGTCAGCTACTGTGCGGAGCAGCTTGCCTATTCCGCCCGCTATCTTGGCGATGTCATACACAAATCCACAGGGGGCACAGCCATCGGCTATATCCATTCCTTCGTGATCGACCAGGGCAAGAACCTACTGATGAACGGACACAACGTGAACGAAACAGCCCATCTGCTGGGTTTCGAATTTCCCCACCACTTCACCCGCCTCTTCAAGAAAGTCACCGGCCTCACTCCTTCCGAGTTTCTCGGAAAGTGATTCGAGCGGAACAACATCTCTGAAAAAGTGTACCTTTGCGCCCCGGAATTGCAGACACTGTGAAAGGGAAGTTACATATCGACAGAAGGCGTCTGGCTGTATACCTTTGCCAAGCTAAATCATATGGACTGGGACGAAAAGGGCATCCGTGCCTCCATCACCTCCAATCAGGCACAGACCCTGACGCTTCGCAACCGCCGGGAAGGCTGCCGCATCTTTGTGAATGGCAAGGAGCTGGCCAAGGACGGCGACCACGTACAGTACACGTTCAAGGCCAACGAGACGGCACAGATTGAAATCATCATCTGATAAAACCGTCTCCGTCTCAAGATAATTTTAAACTATAAAGCTTTGATTACGTCGTCAAGGCTACCTGCCACTTTGTCGAACAGCTTGTACATCAGCTCCGGCTCTTCCATCTCCGGGATATATACTACGACTTTTTTGCCGCGTCCAGCCATCCATCCCGCCTCCGTGTGAGCGCTCCGGCCGCAAGGAAGAACCAGCACGCACATATCCGCCCACTCCAGCGCCTCCAAATCGGCCGAGAACTGCCTCTGTGCAAGCGGATGATTCAGCCCTTCGGCATACTCCTCGAAGCTCCAGTCAGGGGCATTTTCATCGATGTCGGTCCAACGGAACCCGTTCCCGCCGTGGGGAGGGTTTCGGAAGTCATATACCTGATGGCCCGCTTTGCGGAGAGTCTCAACTACTTCCGGGTAGTATTTGTTCCTCCAGCTGGAGGCTACGTAAATCTTTGACATAAAGCATTCATTTATGTTTCTTCTTTGCCCAGGTATTGCAAAGAATGACCACAATAATACACAAAACAAAGGTAAACGCCACAAATGACCAGGTCGCTTCCATCGTTTCTTCTCCAAGCCAAAAAACTACCATCGGGGCCATCAAAAAACACAGTCCGCCTAACAGGCCACGAAGGCGTTTGATATTGTACCGCGACTTCTCGGCTTCAGATGCGGTATTGTATCCGGCTATCAGATTATCTCCCTTACCGATAATAATGAGTATGCCCATAATGAGCAGAAGGGCGCCAACGATGTACAATACAATCATATTAATTCTTATTTATCCTTACAAATATACGTTTATTTCAGTCAAAGCATCTATTTTTGCAGGAAGCAATAACAGCCGTTACCGGCATAGAACCACGTCATGCAACAAGCCCAAGTCCGTCAGAGCAATTATGAACTGCTGCGCATATTCAGTATGTTCATGATCATCTTCTACCACCTCATCTTCTTCATCGTCGCCCGCAACCACCGCGATGTCCCCTTCTGGCCATCCCACTCTCGAGGGTCCAGGCAGCTATCGTCCG
>JAGCZI010000123.1 GCA_017960085.1 Bacteroidales bacterium | reverse complement strand
TTGCGCTCGCTGGCGCTGATGTTCAGATAGCGCAGCGGCAGCTCGATGTTATCATACACATTGAGTTCGTCGATGAGGTTGAAACTCTGGAACACGAAGCCGATGTTGCCCTTGCGGAACTTGGTGCGCTCTTTCTCCTTGAGGCCTCCGACTTCGGTGCCAAGGAGTTCATAGCTGCCGCTGGTGGGATTGTCCAGCAGGCCGAGGATGTTGAGCAGCGTGGACTTGCCGCAGCCCGAAGGGCCCATAATGGCGACGAACTCGCCGTCCTTGATTTCGAATGAAACGCCGTTGAGAGCTGTGGTTTCGATTTCTTCCGTGCGGAAGATCTTACTGAGGTTTGATACTTTAATCATTGTTATATGTTTTATTGTTTATTCTATTCTTTCTTCAACGCCTCGGCGGGATTGGTCCGGGCGGTCTTGATGCTCTGATAGAGGACTGAGATGATGGCGATCAGGGCAACTACCAGTCCGGCCAGGGCAAATATCCACCAGTAGATGTTGATGCGGTGGCCGAAGCCTGAAAGCCAGCGGTTCATAAAGAACCAGGCGACGGGCATGGCTACCACGAAGGCAATGCCCACCATCTTCATAAACGACATCACCAGTTCCCTCAGCACGCCTGAATACTCAGCTCCGAACACCTTCTTCACCGACACACTGCGGATTTCCTGCTGCATATAGTAGGAACTCATAGCGAAGAGGCCGAGGGCGCTGACCAGGATGGACAGCAGGGTGAAGATAAGCACGATGTCCAAAACGCGCTTTTCGTTGATGAAACCTTCTGAAATCATTTCTTCAATGTATTTCCCCGTGTACATCCTGCCAGGAAACACTTCTTCCACAATTGCTTCCACTTTCTTGACGGCAGCGCCGTGGTCACCGTTTGTCTTGACCAGCAGATTCCAGGGGAAATTGTCATCCGGGCTCTCTTTCCAGTTGTAGATCATAGCCGCGCTTTGCGCCGACTCAAGCGGACGTACCTTGAAATCGTAGTAAACGCCGCCGATGGGCAGACTGCCTTCCATAGAAGTCACATATTCAGTTTCCGACTCATCGATGCCTATCTGCTTGAAGGCGTATTCGTTAAGCCACCAGGCGCGCTGGTGGTTGTCCTGTTTCTCTTTCAAACCCAGAATCTGGAAATAATTGTCATCTCCCTGTATCTGCTGGAACGACACCCAGTTCCCTTCGCCCACTTCCATTGTCAAGTTATTCGTTCCCTGCAGCGGGATTCCGTTCCCCTGTCCCACTGATTCCACACAAGCTTCCGCTCCCAGGCGGTCCAGCAGGGGACGCAACTCGCCGGTCTGCCCGAATTCATTATCTACTACTAATATATCCTTTGTGTTGTATCCCAGGTCTGCGGTAATCATATGATGGATTTGAAGGGTCATCGTAATGGCACTTACCAGCATTACGACAGTTACCACATTCTGAAGGATGATAATGATTCTGCTATAGACAGTTTTTGTCCTGCGACGGAATGTGCCCCTTACGATTTCGATAGGCTCGGCCTGCTGGATGAGCACGGCCGGAACAATACCGGCCAGTATGCCAAGCACGACAACAAAGCCCACTACAAGCAAAACATTCCCGAGTGAAATGGCCTTGAAAATAGAAACCGGATAGGACAGCAGCCGGGAAACCGACGGCGCCAGAGCCTCTGCCAGCAAGATGGCCAGCAGCATTGATATGCCGCAGATAATGGTACTCTCTGCTATGACCTTGAGGAATATGCCCCTTTTATCGGCGCCTACCAGACGTCTGGTAGCCATTTCCTTGGCACGGAAGCCCGTCAGGGCTGTTGTCATATTGATATAGTTGAGCACGGCGAAAGCCAGCAGCAACAGGCACATAGCCAGCAACAGGTTGACGAAGTCACGGTTGCCAAAATGAACTGTTCCCGTCCAGTCGAAATTTCCGTTTTCCAGAAAATATACATCCCTCAACGGGATGATGCGGACCTGGTCGCAATTGCTCTTATAGACCCAATAGTTCTCTTCCAGCCAGTTAAGGATATCATCGTGCCTTGCATTGATGTCAGCCCCGGGGTATGTCATCACAAAGCATATACCTGCTGCGGCATTGCTCATATACTCGTCGTGGGCAGAGTTGATTTTCGGCATTATTTCTCCGCGAACCAGCACATCCGGCGTTTCGATGACAGAGTTGCCGAAATCTTCATAGACGCCGCAAACTGTCAACTGCGCATCTTCGGGGCCGTCAATATTCCTCATAGTGAGGATTTGGCCAAGGGGATCTTTATCGCCGAAATGGGCGTTGGCGAACTCCCGGCTCACCATACAGCGATCCCACGAGACAGCCCAGTCAGCTTTGTTGCCCTCTACCAGATCATAGCTGAAAATGTCGAAGAAGGTGCTGTCTGCGGCCATAGTTCTGCCATAGACATCTTCATCAACTATTGTATACCGTACTGTTTCTGATATCTTTGCTACACAACAGGCTTTTTCAATCTCGGGGAAGTTGTTCTTCAGATGCTTGTCGAGCCAGTAGCCCATATTGATATGGATTTCGTTGGCTATGACATAAGTCCTGTCTTTATTTTCCTGAAAGGAATCGATGGAAAGCTGCCTCTGGACATATACCGCCAACAGGAGCACGAATGCCATCGACACGGTAAGCCCCACGAGGTTAACACCCACATACAGTTTGTTCTTCCTAAGAAAGTTCCAAAAACTCTTCATCGCTTAAAATACTAACACGTCGCTATCACCATAAGTATCATATCCGGAAGTGATGACCTTCTCGCCGGGCTCCAGACCTTCCAGGACTTCGTAGTACTGCGGGTTCTGGCGGCCGATGCGGATCTCTCTTTTGACGGCTTTGGTGCCCTCCTTGTTAACCACATAAATCCATTTTCCGCCGGTCTTCTGGTAGAAAGTGCCGCGGGGGATGATGACAGCCTCCTCGGGCTGGCCGAGCTGGAGGTTCAGGTAGTAGGTCTGGCCGGCGCGGATGTTGTCGGGCTGCTGGCCTTCGAACTTGAAGTCGGCCTGGAACTTGCCGTCGCGCACCTCAGGGTAGACTTTGCGGATGCTGGTGGCGTAGGTCTCGCCCTGGCGCTCGAAAGTAGCTTCGAGGCCTGCGACGACGCGGTCGATGTAATGCTCGT